>DATAHE010000196.1:0-4681 GCA_036263355.1 Steroidobacteraceae bacterium
CAGGGCCGTGCCATTGACCATGATCAGTCTGGTTCGATGGAAAAGAAAAAGCGCGAAGGTTATTTCTAATGTCTTCTATCAACACCAGCTCGGTGCGTCAGTTCATCAACCGTCAGGAAAAGAAGGGCCTGCTGCGCTTCATTACTTGCGGTAGCGTGGATGATGGAAAGAGTTCGCTGATCGGTCGCTTGCTGCACGACTCGCAGAAGATTCTTGAAGATCACATGGCTGCGGTGAAAGCGGATAGTCAGCGCTGGGGCACACAGGGCGAAGCAGTGGATCTCGCATTGCTGGTGGATGGCCTGCAAGCTGAACGTGAACAAGGTATCACCATTGATGTGGCGTATCGCTACTTCGATACCGAACGTCGCAAGTTCATCATTGCTGATACACCAGGGCATGAGCAGTACACGCGTAACATGGCAACCGGTGCATCGACTGCTGATCTCGCCGTGATTCTCGTCGATGCTGCGCGTGGTGTGCAGGTGCAAACACGTCGCCACAGTTTTATCGTGTCGCTGCTGGGTATTCGTCACGTCATCGTCGCGATCAACAAGATGGACCTGGTGAAGTACGATCAAAAGGTATATCAAAACATCGCTGCAGAATGTCGACACTTTCTGCGTACGCTGGGTGTACAGGATGTGCGTGTGGTGCCAGTGTCTGCATTGCTTGGTGACAACGTCGTCAAACCTTCGAGCAACATGCCATGGTATGAAGGCGACGCGTTGCTCGAGATTCTGGATACAGTAGACGTCAGTGACAATCGTAGCGAAGACCTTCGTTTCCCGGTGCAGTATGTGAATCGTCCCAATGCAGAATTTCGTGGTTACGCGGGTACGCTGGTCGCGGGCCATCTGCATGTGGGTGATCCCATCATGGCATTGCCTTCGCGTCGTATTAGCACAGTAAAAGAAATTGTTACTTACGACGGCAAGCTCAGCACTGCTTTTGCACCGATGGCGGTAACGCTGACGCTGAATGACGAGATCGACATTGTGCGTGGGGATGTGCTGGCGCATCCCGATAAAGCGCCCACCGTTGGTAAAGAGTTCGATGCGCACATCATCTGGATGGCAGATCAGCCATTGCTTCCGGGCAAGCAGTATGAATTCAAGCTGGGCTCGCACTATGTGCGTGGCACGGTCAAGAAGATTGAATATCGTGTCGATGTGAATGATCTATCACATCACGATGCACAGGAGCTCAAGCTCAATGAAATTGCCGTGTGCAGCATTTCGCTGAATCAGGATGTTGCTTACGACGTGTATGACGTTTGTCGTGAAACTGGCAGTTTCATCATTGTTGATCGCATGAATAATGGCACTGCGGGTGCGGGCATGATTCGTCGCAGCACCTCGGTGAAGACTCGTGAAGTGTCGAGCAACGTTTATGCAGAGCAACTACAGGTTACGCGTCAGCAGCGTGCCAATCAGAAGAGTCAATCGCCATGCATACTCTGGTTTACAGGTTTGTCTGGCGCGGGCAAGTCAACTATCGCTAATGCGGTGGAAGCAGAACTGTTCCGTCGCGGTTATCACAGCTACTTGCTTGATGGTGACAATGTCCGTCATGGCCTTAATCGCGATTTAGGATTCTCGGATTCGCAGCGTGTCGAAAATATTCGTCGCATTGGTGAAGTCACGCGCCTGTTCGTTGATGCAGGTCTATTGGTGTTGACTGCATTCATCTCGCCATTCCGCAGTGATCGCAAGTTGGTGCGCGAGCTGGTCGAACCTGGTGAGTTCATTGAAATCTACGTCAGCACGCCGCTGGAAGTGTGCGAAAGCCGTGATCCAAAAGGTTTGTATACGCGTGCCCGTCAGGGACAGATTCCGAACTTCACTGGAATTAATTCGCCTTACGAACCACCGGAAACAGCCGAGATCGTGCTCGACACTTCAAAGATGCATATTGATGACTGTGTCGCCAAGGTCATTGAACATCTGGAAGCCACGGGTCGATTGAAGCTCTAGCGCGCGTTCGGTTGACCGCTCCATTAATCACCTGACAACGTTGATGACGCGGCGATCTGCATGTTTGGCGCAGTGGATGTGCGGGCGTCCAACGTCGTCTGAACTACTCGCCTTGGCCATTGCTGGTCGGAATATGCTCCTACCAGTGATCCCGGTTAACAACATCAGCCGGTTTGACCTGGATGTCAGTCGACCATAGGGGCCAAGCATGGGTGAAGCGAACGACCGCGTTGGTCCGGAGGAGATACATGAATAACATCAACTCAACTGCCGCTGCTTTACCAGACGCGGTTGGTGTCCTCCATTCATCGATGCAATCAAATACCTTGAATGATTCAGCCACTGGCCCGTACAAGGTGAACTCGTTACGTATCGATCCGCAAGCAGACCCCATGTCTGGGGTTGTGGTGTGGGATCCTCTACGATCGTTGTGGAATGCTGGCATGTTGCTTGTTGCCGTTATATATGGGCTTCGCTACTTCAGTTGGAGTGCGTTTCTGATATTCATTGTATTGCTCGAGCTGACCATGTTAGCTGGTCACTCCGTTGGCTTTCACAGGCGACTTATTCATCGCACTTTCAAGTGTGCCAAGTGGCTGGAACGCCTTATGGTGTGGTTGGGAACGCTGGTTGGTATGCAAGGTCCGTTCTGGGTGATTCAATCACATGACTTTCGAGATTGGGCGCAGCGGCAGCCGAACTGCCATCCATATCTGCGTCATGGGCAGGGCATGTTGAAAGATGCTTTCTGGAATTTGCACTGCCGGTTGAAGCTTAAAAATCCACCTGGTTTTGATCCTGGTCCTGGAATTGGTGATGACCGTTTCTACCGGTATCTGCAACATACCTGGATGTTGCAGCAATTGCCTATTGCTGTTTTGCTGTATGTGTTGGGAGGCATGCCCTGGCTTGTATGGGGTGTCTGCGTACGTGTCACCGTTGGTGTCTCGATGCACTGGTTTGTGGGTTATATCTGTCATTCGCATGGGCCGCAAAGCTGGCATGTCAATAACGGCGCGATCCAGGCGCACAATGTGCCGTGGGCAGCGATTCCTTCGATGGGAGAAAGTTGGCATAACAATCATCATGCCTTTCCTGCATCTGCGCGGCACGGGCTGTATCCGGGTCAACTGGATATTGGCTTTGCATTTATTCGTTTGCTGGAGCGACTCGGTCTGGTATCAAATGTACAGACACCACAGGTCTTGCCAGTTCGCAGCGGTATTACGCCAGTTACACCGGATGCAAAAACTATATTTGAATCGTCAGCGACGATTGAACAGCCGTAGCAAGTTGTATGACGCGCAAACTTCAAATTGGCATTGTTGGTTATGGAATTGCAGGAATCGCTGCGGCGATTCATCTTCGAAATCAGGGTCACTGCATTACTCATTTTGATCGTAGCAAATCTCCTGGTGCACTCGGGGCTGGTATGCTCTTGCATCCTCCTGCCATTCGTCAATTGAATCAGCTTGGTGTGTCATCGTCGGCGCTAAGTTGTGGCGCGCCAGTCAGACGCATCCGCGCACAAACAATGCGAGGTCGACCAATAATAGACTTCTGTTACGGAGATTTAGCCGCCGGGAGCTTCGGGCTTGGCATACAACGCGCTGCGTTACATGAGTTGCTTTCACACTTGGATACTGGCAAAGACCAACTGCGCTCTGATCATAAAATTGTCTCCGCAGATCAACATTGCGGGACCATGTATGACGAAAGCGGCAATTGCCATGGCCCATTCGACTTGATCGTCGTAGCGGACGGCACTAATTCGCTTATTCGAGAAAAGTTAAATTTCCCAGTGCGTCATGATCGTCGCTCTGAATCTGCGGCGTTAGTGGGTTTGTTAAACGATCCCCACACATTTGCAGCGGATGCACTGACCCAGTATTTTGATGGCACCCGCCACCTGTCTATATGGCCTGTGGGATGCACGTTGGCGGATAACCAACGACGATGCAGTATTGCCATAAATGTGCCGCTCGCTGATGCTGGTGCCTTTCGCGATCTCGGAATCTGGCGTGAGGTTGCAACAAGATTGTGCCCAGGAATTCAAGAGTTGATCGCTAGCGAAGTCACTGATGCATACATGCACATCTTTTCTTATCGACATATTGAGCTGGAGCAACTGACAGCAGGCAGAGTGGTTCTTCTCGGTGATGCGGCCCACAGTATGAGTCCGCAGCTCGGGAACGGCGCTCATCTGGCGATGGAAGACGCATCGATATTGGCCAGTTTCATTGCCCGGAATGCCGATGTCAACGTTGCTCTGCGGGAATTTTCACGATCAAGAGTGGATCAACTGCGCTCTTATCACCGTGCAAGCCGATGGATCACTCCAGTGTTTCAATCGGAAAATAATCTGCTGGCGATGTTTCGCGATAATATGCTTGCCAATGCAATGCTTTTCCCGGGCGTGAAGCGCTTGGTACATGCTTTGCTTGATTGAGTAGGTCAATAGTATTCTTCATGGAATCGTCAGTTTTCGCCGGTCTTCGTATTTACTAATATCAAGGTTTTATCATGCTTATTCCAGTTGTATTGTCTGGCGGATCGGGAACACGGCTGTGGCCATTATCGCGTGAGCTTTATCCCAAGCAATTGTTGCCGCTTGTTGGGCAGGGCACGATGTTGCAGGAAACTCTGTCACGTCTTGACGGTGTGGAAAACGTTTCTACGCCAATCGTTGTTTGCAATGAACAACA
>DATAHE010000197.1:0-5598 GCA_036263355.1 Steroidobacteraceae bacterium
GCATCGACACTCACCACGTCGGACACCTCTGGCACTACTGCGCGTAGTTGAGATAAAGAAATACCACCGGGTCGCAGCAATCGCGGCACTTCATCAATACAACTGACGATGGTCGACTCCAGTCCGACCTCGCAATCACCGCCGTCCAGTATCAACAACGAATCACCGAATTCATCGCGCACATGTGCCGCCGAAGTGGGACTGACATGACCAAAGCGATTGGCCGAAGGCGCAGCGATGCCGCCACCGAACTCGCGCAGTAACTGCTGCGCGATGAGATTGCTGGGAACGCGAATAGCGACGGTGTCCTGACCTCCAGTCACCACGTCGCTGACGCGCGCTGCACGCTTCAACACTAGAGTGAAAGGACCTGGCCAAAATGCCTTTGCCAGTTTTACAGCGTTCTCGGGAATATCACTCGCCCATTCCGTCAGCTGCGACGTATCCGCGATATGCACGATCACAGGATGAGAAATGGGACGACCTTTCAGCTCAAATATTTTTCTAACTGCATCCGCGTTACCGGCATCTGCACCGAGTCCGTACACCGTCTCGGTGGGAAAAGCGAGCAGCTCACCATCGCGCAGTATCTTTACAGCGCGTTGCAGTTCTGTTGCGGATAGCTTCGCGGGTAACGGAGTAGTCGTCATTGCAATTACTGTGGGTCAAAGGACAAAAAAACAGGCACCCACTTCCTTGGAAAAGGGTGCCTGTCTTCAAAAGCTAATTATCTGTCTGGGGCTTATGGGTAACCTGATTCATTTGGATCGGCAATCACTTCGCGAACACGGTACGTACCGCTATAGCGACTGTCGTTGGAATAAACAATCTTCCCAACACCCTTGTAAAGCGCGTACATGCGCACGGTATCTTTGCCGCGATAGTTGAACGGGGCAAACGCTTTACCGGTGACATGACCTGTCGTTGCAGTGGGAGGACCAATCATGTCTTCCACTTCCTGCTGACTCATGCCTTCATGGATCTCGGAGAAATCGACCGTTCTGCGGCCTGAGGAAGGTCTTGTGTTCGCCGCTGGAGGTGGTGTTGCAGCACGTTGAGCTGAGCCGCCCTCTTTGTATTTAGTCAGATCAACACTGCCGGGCTGGAACTGATTGGCGACACCCTTGGGCAAACCGTCTAATGCGTTATCGCAATACTTTCTGGCGCGCTTGTGAACGTGAGACTTCACTACCGCCTGAACGAAGTCACGATAACGGCCATTGCCTGAGCTTCCGAGCGCTTTACACAACCAGGAAGTAGCATCGACGTAATCCCGATCATTCTGATTGCGCGTGTAATATTGATTCAAGGTTTCTGCAGTTACGTCCAGAACTTCCTGATCCACTATCCGCTGGTTATAGATGTCTTGTGCGGCATCAGAAACCGTATTGGGGCCTCCGGTGGCCAGCATGCGGGTTATGCGTTGCCCACTTGAATCAAGAGCAAATGCACTACTCGTCACAATCAACCCTGCAAACACAAGAAAACTGATCAGCTTGTTTTTCATAAACAGTCTCCACCTGATAAAGATCAACATATGAGAGATCGACATTGTAGACCGGAAATCGATATCGCCTGTAACCCGGCTCTGCTGGCATAAACCTTCAGGCCGCTAGCTTAACCTTATTCGCGGCAGGCTCAAGATGTGAATCAGGCAAAAATCGGCGATTAGCCCGGCCTGGACGGTGCCGACCGCATCATCGGATCAAAATCGTATGACAAAGTGAATGGCGAAGCAGCAATAATGCCGCCGGTTGAAGCAAGAGCCTCACCATGACCGTCATTCAAAACATCTGCCTACTGTTGATATCCGCTTACGTGCTGGGCCTGCTAGCGGCGCGTTTGCGACAGCCGGAATTGCTGGGACATATGATCGCAGGCATCGCGCTTGGCCCGGCATTGTTTGGCTGGGTTGACGCTTCACCGGCGTTAAATGCGATTGCAGATCTCGCGGTTTTGTTTGTGGTGATATCTGCCGGACTGGAAATGCGCCTGCATTCCGTCGCCAGCGTTTTCAAAGGCAATGGCTTGATCGCGTTACTACCGGGCTTTCTGGTACCGGCCATCGCAGGTGGCATTACAGCGTACGCGTTTCATTTCAGTCCGATGAGCACCGTAGTGATCGCACTGTGCACCTCGGTGACTGCACTGCCCGTGGCACTGCGAATTCTCTCGAGTTTCAATCTGCTGTCCACGCGCCTGGCTTACGTGACGATTGCAAGCGGACTGCTGGGTGATGTTGCCGTGCTCCTGACGCTCGGCGTTCTTTCCAGCGCAGCGAAAGAAGACGGCAATGTAACGCAGCTACTTGGCGTGGGACTAATGAAGGTCGCGATGCTGGCGGCCATGATTCTGGCTGGTGTACTGATCAGCAAAGCAGTTTATCGTCGCATGGCGTTGCAACCATCGCGCCTTGCATCAACACAGCTTTCTGTTGGATTGGTGTTGATCCTGCTATTCGCCATTGTCTGCGAAGCAATTGGCTTCACGTTTGTCGTCGGTGCCTTTTTGGGAACGTTGCTGGTGAATGAATATCACACTGATAATCACACTCCACATCCATTGCGCGCACATGTTGATGGTCTCAGTACTTATGTATTCGCGCCGCTATTCCTTGCGTGCCAAGGTACACACTTCACCGTCGATGCCTTCACCCGTCCCGCATTCGCATTGACATTGTTATTGGTAGCAATTGCATCGAAGCTGATCGGCGGTTACTGGACAGGTCGATGGTGTGGATTACCGCATCATGATGCACGCGGCGTTGCCATCGTGATGAATGCCCGTGGTGTGATGGAGATGGTGATTGCCAGTATTGCTTATCGCGCAGGCCTTGTAGATGAGTCACTCTTCTCGACGCTGTTGATCATCGGTGTATGCACAACGGTTTGCACACCGCTAATGTTGCGTCACTGGCAGCGCAGTGATATTGAACTGTCAGCTGTTGCCAGCAAGATTGAATAACGATTTACCTGCCAGTCAACAATATCTTATTCACGTTTGTGCTGAGCTTGTCGAAGCATTCCTCATTTCCGGCAAGACTCTTCACCCCGGCTGAGGGCGAACAGTTTTGCAGCCTCTGCGTTACCCGAGAGACTGCAACACTGCCTGATGCAACTTGCCGTTGCTTGCTAGTACCGTGGTGGTTTGTAAACCAACCGGCTTGCCATCCAGCTGAGTGAATTTTCCACCCGCTGCTTCAACGATGACTGACAGCGCAGCAATATCCAGAATGTTAACGTCGGATTCAATCACCACGTCAATCTTGCCTGCCGCGAGCAGGTGATAGTGCAAAAAATCACCGTAACCACGAATGCGATGAGCACGTGCGATCAACTTACCATAGTTGTCCCACTGATTGCTCAATGCCAACGTTTTCAAGTTACCACCGGAGATGGCGCAACTTTCAATGGTGTCGATATCACTGACCTTGATGGGCTTGTCATTCAACCAGGCGCCCTTGCCCATTTCGGCATAAGCAAGTTCACCTCCATTGGCACCATAGGCTGGTGCTGAAGATACGCCAAGGATTAACTTGCCACGATGCATCAATGCGATTTGCGTGCTGAACATGGGGTATTCCCGAACGAAGGCTTTAGTGCCATCAATCGGATCAACCAGCCATAGATATTCCGCATCCAATCCTTCGCTGCCAGTTTCTTCACCATAGAAACCATGATCGGGGAATCGCGAAGCAATCAGCTTGCGAATGACTTGTTCGGTTTCCACATCGGCTTGCGTCACAGGTGACTTGTCAGCCTTGATGGTGATGGCGATATTCTGCTGATAGTAACGGCGCACGACTTCAGCCGCTGCGCGCGCCGCGTCCAATGCCGTCGTCAAAAAAGGTGAATGCATGATGAAGAAAATTCCACTAAGAGACTGATTTTCCGTCGCACAGCATAACTCATCCAGCATTGCATTCCATCCTCAACTTGACACGTGCAATGGACTCACCTACCTTGCGCGCGCCTTTTGGTGTTCGCCTGTCTTAACAACAAGCGACATGGGAAGCCAGTGAATCCTCCCGGATAATTCTGGCGCTGCCCCCGCAACGGTAATCGATTAAAAATCGTATCTACGAATCTCTGAATTCAAGTCACTGCATGCAAATGCGGGAAGACGATGCGACACGGCAAATTCTTTGCCCACTCGAAAGCCCGGAGACCGACCAATCGGTTGATGACTGCCAAGCAGTCAATCACTGGCATCGCGGCGGGCGATGATACGGTCTCGTTGAGCTACTCTACGCGATCACTCTCCCCCGCGGTTTTATTACCCCATCCATGCGGGCGAGCATGGGGAGAGCGTCTAAATGTCTATTCGTATTGCTGCGGCGGTCGCCGCCTGTGTTTCCTGTTCCATTGCTTTTGCAGATCAAGCTGAGTCATTCAGTGATGCCGATACGGTGGTCGTCACCGCCAGTCGTATCGCGCAACCTGTCAGCGATGTTATCGGCTCTGTCACCGTTATTGATCGTGAAGAGATTGATCGACGCCAGCCACAATCGCTACAGGAATTGCTTCGTGGCGAAGCAGGCATTGATATTTACAACAACGGCGGCCTCGGCAAAGTCAGCGCCATCTTTATGCGTGGCAGCAACGGCTCGCAGACATTATTTCTGGTAGATGGCCAGCGCCTGGGCTCTGCCACTGATGGCACCACCGCCATTCAATTTATTCCGGTGGACCAGATTGAGCGCATCGAGATTGTTCGCGGCCCGCGCTCAAGCTTGTATGGCTCCGATGCTATTGGTGGCGTGATTCAAATTTTCACACGCAAACACGACGGCTTTAACGCTGCACTGGGCTACGGATATCACAACACGCAAACCTATTCGGCAGGTGGTGGCATGGACACCGGATCGTTTCGGTTCAGCGTCAATGGTAACTATCAACAAAGTAACGGCTACAACTCCTGTCGCGGTGATGGAATTCTGTTCGTTGGCTGTTACACCAACGAACCCGATGATGATCGCTATCGCAACCTGTCAGGCAGCATGCACGTCGGCTACAAATTTGGAAATTTCGCTGACTTCGAAGTACATGATCTGTATACAACAGGTTACACCGAGTTCGATGGTTACTTTAATCAAGGTCGTTTCGTTGAACATGCACCAGGCATTAACCTGAAGCTCGCGCCAACCAGCTACTTGACCATGACCTTGTCCGGCAGCATCACGCATGATGATCAGGATAATTATCACAACGCGCAGTTCTTAAGCCGTTACAACACTGAGAAGCACAATGCATCGTTGCTTACCGATTGGAGCATCAATCATGCTAATGATGTGATGCTGGGCATTGACTATCTGCGTGATCACATCGATACCGTACTGGATCCCACCGACCCCACCGTGACTTATGCAGCAACCAGCCGCAACAGTCATGGTGTGTTTGCCGAGTATCTTGGCAAGTTTGGCGCACATGAACTCTCTGCCTCAGTGCGCAGCGACAACAGCAATCAATACGGCACGCACAACACTGGCAGCGCGGGGTGGAAGTGGCAAGTCATCGATAAGGCACTGTCGTTGAATGCCGGATATGGTCAGGCATTTCACGCGCCGACGTTCAATGATCTCTATTTTCCCTATGGCTC
>DATAHE010000198.1:0-7970 GCA_036263355.1 Steroidobacteraceae bacterium
CAATAATTATATCGGCGGACACACGGCCACCATGGATGTGGAGTATGGGCATCAGCGTTATGCCGTGGACACAGGCTTTATTGTGTTTAATGACTGGACCTATCCCAACTTTATCGCGCTGCTGAATGAGCTGGGTGTGGAGTGGCAGTATTCTGATATGAGTTTTTCGTTACGCTGCGAACGCACTGGCCTGGAATACAACGGCACATCGATTAACTCTCTGTTTGCACAGCGGTTGAATGCATTGCGACCTTCGTTTCTGCGCATGATCCATGACATCCTGCGTTTCAATGATCACGCCAAGCAATCGTTACCCACGCTGGACGAGAACATTACGCTCAGTGATTTTTTAAAGCAGGGCAATTATTCAGCTGCGTTTGTCGAGCGTTATATTGTTCCAATGGGGCGGTCGATATGGTCGGCCAGTGAATCAGCGATGCTGAATTTTCCAGCGCGCTTCTTCGTCGACTTCTTTGAGCGGCATGGATTCTTGAATGTAGATAATCGCCCGCGCTGGCGTGCGATCAAGGGCGGCTCGCGCGAATACATGAAGAAGCTGAGCAAACCTTTTGAGTCGCAAATCTATTTGAACTCCGCAGTGATCGGTGTGGAGCGCAATGCGCATGATGTGCGCGTGCGCACTAAGCATGGAGACGTTCATACTTTTGACTATGTGGTGTTCGCCTGTCACAGCGATCAGGCGCTGCGCATGTTGCAAAAGCCATCGGCGGAAGAACAGCACATACTCGGCGCATTTCCCTATCAGGAAAACGAAGTGTTGTTGCACACCGACATGCGCATGTTGCCACGCAAGCCGCTGGCGCGCGCAGCGTGGAATTATCACTTGCTAAAGAATAATCAGGATCGGGTTGCGCTGACCTATGACATGAACGTGTTACAGAACCTGAATGCACCGATGAAGTTTCTGGTGACATTGAACCGCAGCGACGATATTGATCCTGCAAAAGTGATGGGGCGCTACACCTATGATCATCCTGTCTATACACCACAGGCGGTGGCGGCGCAGAAGCAGCATTCGATGCTGAATGGACAACAACGCAGCTTCTATTGTGGCGCTTACTGGCGTTCCGGGTTTCATGAAGATGGTGTGGTTAGCGCGCTGAACATGCTCAAGGATTTTGCGCGTTGCATCGCAGACGATTCTTCGAATCGATCTGGTCCGCAACGGATGGAGCGCGCCACATGAGCAGCGCGCTGTACACGGGGTACTTGCAGCATCGTCGGCATCTGCCGCGAGCCAATCATTTTCGCTATCGCATCTTCATGATGCTGATTGATCTGGAAGAATTGTCAACCTTGTTCGACAAGTTCTGGTTCTGGTCGGCACGACGGCCCGCAATAGCATGGTTTCGTCGCAAGGATTATCACTGCACTGGAGCAGGTGGATCATCACAATCTCTCGCTGATGCGGTGCGTGACACGGTAATGAGGCATACGGGTTGCAGGCCGAAGGGAAAGATTCGGTTACTCACACACCTGCGTTACTTCGGACACAATTTCAATCCCGTTAGTTTCTACTATGTATTTGACGAGACGGATCAGCGGGTTGAAACCATTGTGGCCGAGATCACCAACACGCCGTGGAAGGAAAAACATTGCTATGTGCTGAGCACATCCCGATCACAACAGCAAACTCAACATTGGCAATGGGAGTTCGACAAGAGTTTTCATGTGTCGCCATTCATGCCGATGGATATGGATTATCGCTGGCGCTTTTCTGCACCGGAAGATTCATTGCGCGTGCATATGGAGAACTGGCAGGAGGACGCCAAGCAGTTCGATGCGACGCTGACGCTGAAGCGACAGGAAATTTCGTCGGCTTCGCTGGCCCGTGCATTGCTTGCATTTCCATTCATGACCTTGCAGGTCGTGACCTTGATTCACTGGCAGGCGTTCAAGCTGATTCTGAAGCGCGTGCCGTTCTTTACTCATCCAGACAAAATTGCAACGACCCTGAGTCATACAGGTAAATCACCATGAGTGCTGCAAATACCAATATCGAACACAAAAGCATTATTCCCGATGTCGTGGTGGAAGGCAGTCACGAAAAGCCGAAGGCTTCATTGTTGGCGAGCATTGGGCGTAAATTGTTGTTCGCACAATTGAAGAAGCTGGAACAGGGCGAACTAATCTTTATTGATGACGCTGGTACACATCGCTTTGGTGACCGGCAGCGTTGCAACTTGCAGGCAACCATTCACGTCAATCATCCGCAGCTGTATGCCGATGCGGCCTTTGGCGGCAGTGTTGGTGCGGGTGAAGCTTACATCCGTGGGCTGTGGCGCTGCGATGATCTCGTGTCGCTGGTGCGACTCTTCGTGATCAATCGCGATGTCTTGAATGGCATGGATAGTCGCTGGGCGTGGTTAAGTACGCCGTTCCTGAAGTTGTTTCATTTCTGGAATCGCAATAGCAAGGCGGGCAGTGCCCGCAACATCGCTGCGCATTACGACATTGGTAACGAGCTATACAAGTTAATGCTCGATGAAACCATGGCATATTCCTGCGGTATTTTTCGTACACCGCAAAGTAGCCTGTATGAAGCTTCGGTTGAAAAGTTTGATGCTGCATGCCGGAAGCTGAATCTAAAATCAACAGATCATTTATTGGAGATTGGCACTGGCTGGGGCGGCATGGCGATTCACGCCGCGAAGAATTATGGATGCAAGGTCACCACGACCACCATTTCGCGGCAACAGTACGAACTGGCCAAACAAAAGGTAATCGAAGCAGGGCTGCAAGATCGCATCACCTTGTTGCTGGATGACTATCGCGATCTGCAAGGGCAGTACGACAAGCTGGTATCCATCGAGATGATTGAAGCAGTGGGCGCAAATTATCTTGATACCTATCTGGCAAAGTGCGCATCCTTGCTCAAACCAGAGGGCGCAATGTTATTGCAGGCCATTACACTACAGGATCAGTTTTATAAGCAGGCATTGAAGTCCGTTGATTTTATTCAGCGATACATTTTTCCCGGCAGCTTCATTCCATCTGTCACTGCCATTTGTAATTCGCTGTCTGTCGCAACCGATTTCAAGGTCGCACATCTTGAAGATATTGGTCCGCACTATGCAACTACGCTGCGGCACTGGCGCGAACGTTTCTTCGGTGCGTTACCTCAGATACGTGGCCTTGGCTATTCTGATAGTTTCATTCGCATGTGGGAATATTATCTGTGTTATTGCGAAGGTGGATTTACCGAGCGGCAGTTGGGTGTCGCACAGATACTTCTCACCAAGCCGCGTTATCAGTAGTCGCTCGTTGCAACTGCATCGTAACGAAAGCAATCGATCAACGTACTAGCTGAACTTGGACTTGAACTTGTCCCAGGTGCCTTGTGGCTTTGATACCGCGTCCCGTCCTTTTCCGTTGGGTGGACGTTTGTGCACCAATGCAGGATGAGATGCAGCGGTCCGGTCAGTGCGTGGTCGAACAGGCGCATCAGAATCGTACGGATTAAAGCCGGTGTCTTCCTTCGACTTCGTCGTTGTGGGTGACTTGCCAGCAAAATTACTCGCCGCCTTGTTGCTGGTATTGCCTTTCGAGTTACCACCCAGTGTTGGAATCGGTTGTGTTGCCGCCAGACTTAGCTCCGGTGCTTCCAGCTTTTTCAATCGTTGTGTGCTGACGTTCTGTTCGAACACGCCGGTTGAGGTTTGCCATTCCCAGACTGGATTTCCCTTTGCATCAAAGGCAACGCGGCCTGACTGCTTCTCATCTACTTGCTGTGGCTTTTTAAGACGCTGGCTTGCGTCATTGCCTTTGGATGAAGCGTGCGAATTCGGTACCGCATGCCGTTGACTTGCGGATGATGAAGGTGGGGTACTGCCATGTGCCCTTGGTGGTGGACTCCGGTGCTTGGGATCGCTCATAACCTGCTAACTATATCGGCGTACTCGAAAAAATCCTGAATTCCCTGCGGGTGTTACCATAGCGCAGGTTGATAGGTTTGACACTTATGTTGCGCAAAATGCGCATATCTACTGGCACGTCTTACATGAATCTGTGATCGTGCACACATTTGACCGCTCGTTATTTACTGGAAATCCCCGTGAAACCGCATCGTTCTATCTCTTCGTCCGCTGCTGAAGCAAGTTCATTAAGCGGCTTTATTAATGTATTCGCTTACAGCCGACGCGCAATCCAGCTGGTATGGAGTACCAACAAGGTGCTTAGCTCCTCGCTTGCTGCATTGACTGTGATCGCCGGTGTATTGCCAGCGGGCATCGCATTTGTTGGAGCACGCATTGTCGATGCCGTAGTGCATGCCATGCGCGATAGCAATCACGACACGCACACAGTCATTCAGTATGTTGTATTTGAAGCGGTACTGGTCGCAGCCATGGCTGGCGCACAACGTGGTCTCTCACTGTGCCAGTCTCTATTGCGAGCACAGTTGGGGCAGCGTGTGAACGCGATGATTCTGGAGAAGGCATTAACGTTACAGCTGGTGCAATTCGAAGATTCAGAGTTCTATGACAAGCTGACGCGCGCACGTCGTGAAGCATCGCAACGTCCGCTGTCATTGGTGATGCGTACCTTTGGGCTGATGCAGAACATGATCTCGTTGATCAGTTACGCAACCTTGCTGGTTCAATTTTCGGCATGGGCGTTGGTCATTCTTTTGTGCGCCGGTCTGCCAGCATTTATTGCGGAAACAAAATTCTCGGGTGATGCCTTCCGATTATTCCGTTGGCGTTCACCCGAGACACGCATGCAGCTATATCTTGAATCGGTGTTGGCGCGTGAAGATAACGCCAAGGAAGTCAAACTGTTTGGATTGGGGCCGTTGCTGCTCGAACGCTATCGTCAGATCTTTAACAAGTTATACAAGGAAGATCGTGATCTCACTGTACGTCGTGATAGCTGGGGCTTTGTGCTTGGATTGATTGGCACCGCAGCATTGTATTCGGCGTATGCATGGATTGCGTTGAGTACGGTGGCAGCGCGAATCACGTTGGGACAGATGACCATGTACCTGATGTTGTTTCGACAAGGGCAAGCAGCAGTGTCTGCAAGCCTGTCGGCAGTCAGCGGTCTGTACGAAGATAATCTTTATCTTTCCACGCTGTATGACTATCTGGAAACGCCGACGGCCATTTCCAAAGGAACCGCAACGACTGGATCAAAACCTGGGGATGGCATTCGCTTTGAGCAAGTCAGCTTTGTCTATCCGGGGTCCGAACAGCCTGCACTGCAGGATATTAACCTGCACATCAAACCTGGTGAGTCGCTTGCGTTGGTCGGAGAGAACGGTTCAGGCAAGACAACATTGATCAAATTGCTTACAAGATTGTATTCACCGAATTCAGGTCGCGTCCTGCTGGATGGAACCGATCTTGAAGAATGGGATGAAAGCACCCTGCGTCAACGCATCGGTGTGATCTTTCAGGATTTCGCGCGTTATCAGTTGTTGCTTGGCGAAAATATTGGCGCTGGTGATGTGCAGCACTTCGATGATGAAGATCAATGGCGACAGGCTGCCGAACGCGGTATGGCCGATGCAGTGATCGAGAATTTGCCAGCGGGCTATCGCACGCAACTGGGCAAGTGGTTTAAAGATGGTCGCGAACTAAGCGGCGGGCAATGGCAGAAGATTGCATTGTCACGTGCCTTCATGCGTTCACGTGCAGATATTCTGGTGCTGGATGAGCCGACTGCTGCAATGGATGCGGGTGCAGAAGCACAAATCTTTGAGCACTTTCAGACGTTAACGCGCGATCGTATTGCCATCCTGATCTCGCACCGCTTTTCAACGGTACGCATGGCAGATCAGATTGTTGTTATCAGAGATGGACGCATCATGGAGCACGGCAATCACGAAGCGTTGATGAAGCTCAACGGCCACTATGCGCATCTCTTTTCGTTGCAAGCGAAAGGGTATCAATAACAGTGCTTGATCAAGACAAGGATTTATCCTTGCAGTCGAAATGACAGAGAGTCTTAGGGTGAAGTTGTCAACGTTGCAGTAGGCTGGGCGGCCGCGCCCAACATCTACTTTCTTGCAACACATGCTGGGCGCGGCCGCCCAGCCTACACTGACTGAAATGACGAAGGCGGTAGCGTGTGATGAAGTAGGCGATCTCAACCGCTGTCATTTCGAGCAACGCAAGAAATCTTGCAATCACTCAGCGCAGCGTGGGTAATTCCTTGTGCAACTCATAGGACATCATGGCCAGAAAGATCACCAGGCCAATATAGACAAGGCCATAAGTCATTCGCGTTTCCATGCTGACAATGTGGTAGCGACGTTCTTCTTCGGTTTCTTCACCCCGCATGGCATGCCACACATGCGGTGCAGCCAGTAACGCGATGATCAACAACATCGGAGAAGGATGGTAGAAGAACATCAGCGTCAATATTGGCGCGCCGATCAACCACATCTTGCGCGAGATAACACCAGTGACCCGGCCACCATCGAAAGGCTTCAATGGAATCAGGTTGAACAGGTTAAGAAAGAAGCCCGAGTATGCCAGCGCCAGCATCAAAGGGCTGTTGTAGTTACGTCCCGCGTAAAAGCACAACAATGCACCCAGCGTTCCGATAAGTGGACCAGCAATACCCACATAGGCTTCTGTTTCGGCATTGTGTGGCATTTCTTTCATCTCAATCCACGCACCCATGAATGGAATAAATGTAGGCAAGCCCACATTCAATCCGCGCTGCCGTGCGGCGAGAAAGTGTCCCATCTCATGCACGAAGATCAGTGCAACAAAGCCGACTGCATACCACCATCCAAATATCCATGCGTAAGCGAGCACAGACAACAACATCGTGCCACCCGACAACAGAAACTTGCCGAGCGTGGCGCCTTTGAAAAGAAGTAGCAGTAGCTTGATCATGTTGCGGGCTTATCGTTATTCGCATCCTTTGACTCTGTGGATGCAGGTAGTTGTGGTGTAAAACTGGTTGAAGCAGTTTGAGTTTGTGGCTCATCTTTCTTGCCACGAAGTTTTTTCATCAGTCCGCCGCCAAAAGCAACGACGGCAATTGCAATGATTTTGGCGAACTTCAGCAGGAAGGCACCGATCACCGCAATCAATCCCAATTTTTTCAATGCGACGCCACCGACCAGTGCAGCCAGCCCGTAAGCAGCAATCTTGTCCGTGGATGAATTGAAGTCGGTATAGCGTTTGCCGCTGTTGAACTGCGTGGCGGCAAGCAATGCAGCTGAAGCTTGTTTGTCCTTGTCAACGGTGGAACTGGCAGTGACCAGATTCATCGATATATAACCTTCGCGACCCAACAGGTAAGTGTTGTAGTTGACACTGGGATCTGGATCATCGCCCTGTTTGAGCTTTACTTCGGCTGACCATACGAGGTGATGTATCGAGGCGTCGTACTTTGGCGGCTCGATCCAGCGAGTCACTTGTATTGCAGGGATGCCCATTTGCTCGCGGCGCTTGTTGCCTTCTTCGGTGCCATCTTTCAGGCCCTGTAACAACTCGTCCGCTTTCCAGTCTTTCGCATCATCGTCCTTGATGTAGCCCTCATCGTGATAACTGACTGTCACTAGAAAGCCAGCGTCTGACAATGGCACTATCATGCCGATAAAGCGATCACCAACTTGATTGCCCATGGAGCGCATCAGTCGTGTTGCTTCAGCCTTGGGTATAAATCCGTAGCCTTCTGGAAGCTGCAACTTGGCTTGATCGCGAAACGCTATCTCCTGAGGGCCACGTTGTAATGCGGCTTGCGCGGCGACACTTGCTGCTTCACGTTCCGACTTTGTGGAATCGCTGGGCTGTTCCTGCGCGGAAACAGATGTGGCGAAAACTGCGGTCATGGCGATCAATGCCAAACGCGTCCAGTTTGATATCCTTTGCATGATTATATTCTCCAAGACCTTGGTTAAGACCGCGCAAGCATGGCGCAAGCTTTTGCGAATATCAATTGCCTTGTCTATTTTTGACGTGTGATTTCTTTATCGCCAGTACACCATCCCC
>DATAHE010000199.1:0-3120 GCA_036263355.1 Steroidobacteraceae bacterium
AAAGCAACAAAGCATGATTGCCGAACGGTATCCTAACCTTTCTTCCAAGCGACTCGTAAGCGAGATCGTTCGTCATATGATTGATCATATCGTCACCGACGTGATTACCACCAGCGCCGAAGCAATCAAGCGTGCTTCACCCGCTTCGATCGATGATGTCAGGAAGCACGACCGTCATCTCATTCAAATGAGCGATCTGGTGGCAACACAACACCGCGAACTCAAACAATTTCTGCGAGAAAAAGTTTATCGGCACTATCGCGTGTTACGCATGACAACTAAGGCGCAACAAGTCGTCAGTGCACTTTTTCATGCGTTCATGAATACGCCAGAACTAATGCCACCAGAGCACCAGGCAAACGCAAGCAATCTGTATGCAGAACAAGGTATGGCTGGTCGTGCACGCATCGTCGCAGACTATATTGCTGGCATGACCGATCGCTATGCAGTTCTTGAACATGAACGAGTATTTGATCCTGCAAAGCGCAGCTAGAGTTTATTCATGACTGCTCCACTTAAAAATGACACGTTCCTTCGCGCGCTACTGCGTCAACCTACGCCATATACACCAGTATGGATGATGCGTCAGGCGGGGAGATACTTGCCCGAATATCGGGCGACACGCGCGAAAGCCGGTGACTTTCTTACGCTCTGTCAAACACCCGAGCTTGCCTGCGAAGTAACGTTGCAACCGCTAGAGCGCTATCCGCTGGATGCAGCTATTTTGTTCTCGGACATCCTGACCATACCGCATGCAATGGGCTTAGGTCTGAAGTTCGAAACAGGTGAAGGTCCTGTCATCGAAAAGCCAGTGCGATCTACCGCAGATGTTGCTCAGTTAAGAAAGCCAGATATTGCTCGTGAACTACACTACGTCACCGATGCTGTCAGTTTGATCCGCAAAGAACTGAACGGCCGCGTTCCTCTTATAGGTTTTGCTGGCAGCCCTT
Organism: Steroidobacteraceae bacterium; assembly: GCA_036263355.1. Lineage (GTDB taxonomy): Bacteria > Pseudomonadota > Gammaproteobacteria > Steroidobacterales > Steroidobacteraceae > CAILZL01. The sequence goes on from DATAHE010000199.1 coordinate 951, forward strand.
GGACCGTTGCGACCTATTGCGTTGAAGGTGGCAGCAGTCGCGATTTCGCACATATCAAAGGCATGATGTATGAAGATCCAAAGTCATTACATCAACTGCTCTCTGTACTCACAGACATTACGCTCGACTACCTGAATGCACAGATTGCTGCTGGCGCTCAAGCCATCATGGTGTTCGATACCTGGGGAAGTGTGCTCACACCTTCTACCTATCGCGAGTTTTCATTGCAATACATGTCACGCATTGTCGATGGTCTGCAACGCGAAGCTAATGGACGTGTTGTTCCACGTGTTTTATTTACTAAAGGCGCTGGTCCGTTAATCACTGAAATTGCTAAAACAAATTGCGATGCAGTTGGGGTCGACTGGACAACTGATTTGGCAGATGCGCGCCGTATGGTAGAAGACAAAAAAGCCTTACAAGGCAATCTTGATCCTTGCGTACTATATTCATCACCAGATCGTATCCGCGAGCAAGTTGCAAAAGTACTTGCAAGTTACGGTCATGGGTCTGGACACGTCTTTAATCTTGGACATGGCATCCATCCAACTGTGAATCCAGAACATGCAGGCGCAATGATCAAAGCAGTGCATGAGTTGAGTGTCCCTTACCACACAGCGACTTGATAGCCGCGTCTGACAAGTTGGCAAAACGTCTCACTTAAATCTATTGCATTCGCCGTTGTCGAACCAGACCAAATAAACGCTATCGCGCAGGGGCCGCGATCTCTTAGTACTAACGTGATTGAACGTTTGTCACATGCTCGGAACGGATCGTCTCCGCCAAGCCTGAATGATTATGGCCACACGTCGAATATCTATTTCGCTGACTTAGCCTCCAACTCATCCCTCAACGCTCTTCGCAAAATCTTGCCAACATTGGTTTTTGGCAACTCGGTTCTGAAATACACATGTTTCGGAATCTTGTAACCCGTCAACTCGTGACGACAGTGATCGACTAACTGCTCAGCAGTGAGACTCTGGTCCTTTTTTACAACAAAGATCGCGACGACTTCACCCGCACGTTCATCCGCCTGAGCAACGGCGGCCACTTCAAGCACACCGGGATGTTGTGCGACGACGGCTTCCACTTCATTCGGGAACACCTTAAAGCCCGACACCACAATCATGTCTTTCTTGCGATCATCGATAAACACATAGCCACGTGCATCGATATGCCCAATGTCGCCGGTGCGCAGCCAGCCATCGGGCAACATGACCTTTGCAGTTTCATCGGGTCGTTGCCAGTAACCACGCATCACTTGTGGGCCTTGCAAACATATTTCACCCGTTTCGCCTTGAGGTAACTCAACACCATCATCATTGCGAATACTGATATTGGTGGATGGCAACGGCATGCCGATGGAGCCATCGAACTCCGCATCCAGTACGCCAATGCATCCTGCTGGCGAGGCCTCAGTTAAGCCCCAGCCTTGGGCGATCTTGTGTCCTGTTACACGCTTCCATTGTTCAGCCACACTGGGTTGCACCGCCATGCCACCGCCGAGTGAAATTTTCAGACGTTTGAAATCAAGCTTCTCGAAGCCAGGTGTGTTCAATAGCGCATTAAACAACGTGTTTACTGCCGACAGCATGACGAAAGGATACTTGCCCAGTTCTTTCACAAAGCCTGGGAAATCACGCGGATTGGTGATTAACACGTTATGAGCGCCAGCACGGATCAGGAGAAAGCAATTCACGGTGAGTGAGAAGATGTGGTACAGCGGCAAAGGTGTAATCACAATTTCATTGGTCAAAGACGTAAACGCTTCTAGCCAGGCTGCGCCTTGCACACAGTTAGCGACCATATTGCGATGCGTGAGCATCGCTGCTTTGGCGACGCCCGTTGTGCCGCCGGTATATTGCAGGAACGCGATATCCTGATGAGTCAGTTCTACTTCATGTAATGGCAAATAATGCCCAGCCCGCATGACGCTCGGAAAATCAGTCGCATGCGGCAAATCATAGTCAGGCACTTGTTTGCGAACATGACGGACGACAAAGTTGACGATGCTCTTCTTAGGGAAACCAAGCATGTCGCCTACGCCCGTGACAATGACCGTATGAATGGACGTAGATCCAACAACTTCCGCAAGCACATGTGCGAAGTTCTCCAGCACCACAATTGCAACTGCACCAGAATCCTGCATCTGATGTCGTAACTCATGTGC
>DATAHE010000200.1:0-4396 GCA_036263355.1 Steroidobacteraceae bacterium
TTACTGCGTTGACTTTATAGTAACATGATGTCTACTATAGTGTCACAGTATGATTTCAGAGATTCGCCGTGACAGAATCAATCCGCATCGAAAGATTAAATACGCAACGTGCCAACGAATTGAAAACGGAGCTAGTCAATCTGCTTCAAAACACGGTCGATCACGGGGCGTCAGTGGGATTCCTGCGCCCTCTCAAGTCCGAACTTGCAGATCAGTTCTGGAGCCACGTCATCAGTGGAATTAACACTTACCGCATATTGCTAGTAGCTTTTGAAGGGAATCATGTTATTGGCACAGTACAGGCAGAGCTCTGTCCAAAGCAGAATGGCCGCCATCGTGCGGAAGTACAGAAGTTGATGGTATTAACCTCGCATCGTCAACGAGGCGTTGCGCGAGTATTGATGGACAGCATTGAGCGCGCCACCCGCGATGCGGGCTGCTCGCTTCTATTTCTGGATACGGTGACAGGCAAACCGGCAGAACAAGTTTATAAGCAACTGGGCTGGACGCTTTCCGGCACAATTCCAAATTATGCCGTTAGTCCTGATGGCGAAATGGAAAGCACGACGATTTTCTACAAGTTGCTGGATGATCAATCGCAACTTGCAGCCTAGTCACCTGGGGAAGTAAAACCGTTACTTCCCATCATCCGCTACTCCTCCAGCAAACTGCGAAGCATCCACGCGGTCTTTTCGTGAACATCGAGCCGCTGTGTTAGCAAATCCGCAGTTGGCTGATCATTCGCAGCACTCACCACCTCAAACAGTTTGCGTGCCGTACGCGCTGTGGCTTCCTGCGCGGCGACAAGTTGACGCACCATGTCCAATGCCTTGGGCACACCATCCACTTCCTTGATTGAAGCCAGTTTGACAAACTCCTTGTATGTGCCGGGCGCGGGAAAACCTAAGGAGCGAATACGTTCAGCAATCGCATCCAGCGCTGTCCATTGTTCTGTGTACTGCTGCATGAACATCAGATGCAACGTGTTGAACATCGGACCTGTCACGTTCCAATGGAAATTATGTGTCATCAGATACAGTGTATAACTGTCGGCAAGCAAGCATGACAAACCGTTGGCAATGGCCTTGCGCTGTTTCTCCGGGATGCCGATATCAATTGCTGGGGAGGCTGATTTCTTGGCCATGATTGAACCCTCTTGTAGTGACAGGCGATGAATCGTTGCAGAATGAAGCGGACTTTACCGCAATACGGCGTATTTGTTGGCGGGAGTTTTCAATCGTAGCGATAGATACTGCCGCATGATCGAGCATTCATGACATCAGCGATTGTTTGACGGGTCGCATCTCAGATACGCTCTCGCAATAATTGCCGCTCTTCAAGAGCAATTACCACAGGCAGTGCAGCAGGTTCGCCGTCCGCACCAAAGAAGGGTGATTTCTTGTAGTTTCCTGAAACACGCTCGCTGATCATCATGCCAAGCCAGCGCAGCATCATGCCAATCGAGCCCTTAGACTTTGCAGTCACCTGCCCTTTGGCACTTTTTGGATTGACGTAGATACGAACCGGACCAAAAGAATCCTCTATCGATTTACCAGAGCCTTCCAGACAACTATGAACAAGTCCAACGTAAGCCATGTGATTATTCCGCCATGTGTTGCCAATCGGCGTGTTGCAGCACTTTGCATACCAGCGCAACAGTCCTTTAGGGCTTAACTGCATGCAAGCCAGTGACTGCTTGCCTTGCGTAAAGACAACATTGCGCGGTGACATCGGAACAATATCCGTACCGCCCAGTTCGTCCAGTACTTCTTTCTCTTTGCCAAGAAAGTGTGCGAACGACTGGCAGTCCTTGCAGTAACAGATTGCTCGCGTTAATGCGCCCGAAGTAATCACATGGCCTTGGACGACACCGCAATGGCAACGTAGTGGATGCTGTGCTTCATGAACAGGTAGTTCATGACTCTGCTTAGTTTTGATAACGATGGTTTCTGCAATCCTGTCATGCACCGTTTGATTGTTAGGATGGGTGAAATACTGGAAGAAGCCGAAACCCGCTTCCAGCCATGAAGCTGCATAACCCAATGCCCTTTCAATGCAATGCCATAACGACAGATGATGATGCGTCAGTGACACGACTCGAATACCCATCATACGTTTACCCAGCGTCGCACCCTTTCCCCAATACGTGGCCAGAGAAAAATAGGCAATAGCAATAAACGCACTGATGAACGTGCCAAAGCTTAACGACAAAGAAAATAGTTGATGTTCGGCAGTCTTGTCCTCATTACCTGCGGATTCAAAAAGTTTGCCCAGCAAGAGTACGATCAGTCCATCGAACATGAAAGCGATTGCTCTTGCTCGAAATGAGGCAAGCGCTGTGCCCTGAATGGCGTATTGCCATTCAGGATTCTGGATCTGGAACGTTCCTTTAGTGCCGGGAGTTTTATTGGTCACGTTACTGCTCATCGGTTGGCGAACACATAAGTATCGCAACCATAGCATGAGCACTAACGGTTACATACCTGGTTGCTTGCCACCGAGAAGGCTTAGAACGCTCGCCAGACGCAACCAGTGTCTTGATGAGGAACATCGTCCTGAAGAAATGCGATCTCTTTGCCACTGTGGTAGTTTTTATAGACAAAGCTGAAGACGCTCGAACCTTGCATCACGGCAACGTATTCGCCGGTGAACTGGCCAGCGATCACTTCCAGCCACACTGACTTTACTTGCGCAGGCAGGTCGGGCGAAGCGGCTTTCACCTCGCTGGAACGAAATACCAGTGGCGCAACTGCTTTTGCACCCTGATAACGCACGTAACCCCCTGCCCATCGAGTTGCGGGTTCGGAAAAGATTCGCCATTCAAGACGAATAGGTTTATCGCCGGTCGAAACCATACAGCGGTGCACGACGGAGACACCGTCGGCATTGGCAATCGAGCCAAACGAAAGTAATGAGGTAAGGAGAACGGATTTCAGGCGCAGCAAGCGACTGACTACTGCATCGCGCATTGCACAGCAGATCACATCGTATGCGTGGCTTTATCGCCGCCTAACGCACCGGCCAAATAACTTTCGATCTTGCGTTGGGTGTTGCCACGATCCTGATCGCTGAACTGCACACCAATACCGGCAATGCGTTTGCCCTGTGCGCCCTTTGGTGTCATCCATACTACTTTGCCTGCAACGGGCAGCTTTTCATCTTCACCCATCAAGTTAAGCAGCATGAACACTTCATCGCCGAGACGATAATTACTATTGGTGGGAATGAACAACCCACCATTCTTTACGAAAGGCATGTAGGCCAGATACAAGGCGCTCTTGTCCTTGATGGTCAACGTCAGCAAACCGGGTTTACTGCTGGGCTGTCGCATGGAAGGAGGATTCAAATTACTACTGCCTTATTCGTCACGTTGTGCTTAACGCACGTTGCAAAACCAACAGGACACTTTCAATGGCCAGTTCTTTTTGCAGGGCTGTTCGACGCAACCGCGCCTTAAGCTCACGAACCCGGTCCAATGCCTGAAATAACGCGCTTATGTTTAACACTTGTGAGCCGCTCTGCAAAGATGGGCGGTTCACATTCGACGTGACTGGATCGTCATTTCCAGCAATTTCGTGACGGATACGCCGCGACAGCCAGAAGTCCAGCCAGTCGAGTCGCTCCGGCAGGTGCTCATCGGCCCACTCTTGTGCGATCTGCGTCACATCGGCTGAGGACAGAGATGATAGTGCTGGCGCCATGCTTTTCTGCATGGAATCAAACGAGCCTTGCAGACAGTGAAGCACGCGCAACGGCGCATGATTGGCAAAGGCCAACAGGTCGGCTGGTACCGTCTTGCCAATTTGTTGTTGTAACCAATTTTGCGCGACCGTAACTGACGGTACCGACAAGCCCAGTTGCTGACAGCGACTACGTATGGTTGGCAGCATGGCACCGCGTTGCGATGTCACGAGGATAAGAAGCGTGCGCGAACCGGGCTCTTCCAGTGTTTTCAATAAGGCATTGGCGGCGGCAACGGTTAGCTGATGAGCCGGTTCTACAATTGCTACGCGATAACCTTGTCGCCCGCTCGTCATATGCAGGCGTTCCGATGCGTCACGAATCTGCTCAACAGAAATCTGCGTCTTGTCTTCCTCGGGGCGAATCAGCACAAAGTCAGGATGCGAACTCGCTGCAAACAGTTTGCAACTGGCGCACTGCATGCAGGGCTGAAGACGGGTTGTGTCTTTCGCATTGGCTTCACACAGCACCGCATTGGCAAGCCACTTCGCGAACTCAAACTTCCCCAAACCTGCCACGCCATGCAACAACAATGCATGCGGCATGCGCCCTGTACTCCGGGCACGTTCGAGCTGTGACCAAGCAGATTGTTGCCACGGCAATGGCATCGCATACGAAACTGGCTGCGGCGATGATTGACTCATATCAACTCCGC
>DATAHE010000201.1:0-4543 GCA_036263355.1 Steroidobacteraceae bacterium
CAATACACTAATCCGATTGAGACTATCCGCTGCACTATAGCTGGTGGAAAGGCGGACACCCTGCGTGTTCACCTACACCGCAGAAACAAAATCTTTAACGCTGGGTTACGTTGGATATTGACTGGGCACACTTTGAACAGATTGCACCAGCGAGAGATTAACTCTCGCTGGTTCACATCATCAATTACAAACCTTGCAATGCCTCGGCTACGCCGTCGAAAGCAGGCTTGGTGGAGAAATCGTTATTGAATAGTAACGGCCAGTCAGGATGACCATTTGAAATGATCCAGCTTTGACCATCCAGCAATCCCCAGATCGTAATGCCACCGCGCTGCGCTAACGGCACGGTATCCAGATATGCCTTCACGATGTCGTGATAGCGCTGCTTCTGCAGCGCAGATGTCGTTGGATCTAATGCCGTCAGCGCATTACTTGCATTGACAGCGACATCCAGTTCGGAGATTCGCACCAGCAAGCCCTTGTTTACCACCGCTTGAAATGCTGCTTTGATGGTATTGATACTGGGAAAGTCCAGCCTCACATGCATCTGGAAGCCAATACCATCAATGGGGATATTTCGATTCTTGAAATCATCCACCATTGCGAGCATAAAGTTCTGCTTTGACGTCGCCCACTCCGTGTTGTAGTCGTTGTAATACAGCTTGGCACCCGGATCAGCTGCTCTTGCGGCCGTGAATGCATGCTCTATATATACGGCGGAATTACCGGACTTCGAATACAAGGGATTGTCGCTGCCATCATCAAGCTTGGTACGCCAGCCTGCGGTCCCGTTGTCATTGATGGCTTCATTCACAACATCCCAGCTCACAACCTTGCCAGCAAAATGTTGCGCCACTTTTGTAACGTGATTCATCAATGCTGCGTCGAACTCTACCGGTGTACCTGCGAAGTTAGTTATGAATGAGGGAACCTGATAAGGCGCATGCCAGATCAAAGCATGACCATGCAGCACCATACCTGGATTTGCATCAACGTAACCGACCAATGCATCTGCTTTCGTCCAGCTGAAACTGTTTTGCGTCGGTTCGAGGTAACTCATCTTCATAATGTTGCCTGCAACGATGGAATTGAAATGTGTGCTGATGACGGTCTGTCTTTGTGTACTTGAAAACAGATAGTCACTTTCCCAGGTATCTCCACCAACCGCCATCCCGATTGGAAAACCCAATGTGCTTACCAGCGATTTCAGCGGAACCACGCTGCTAGATGAACTTGAAGAACTCGATACGCTTGAGCTAACAGAACTGGATGAACTGGACACACTACTCGAAGAACTGCTTGATGCACTGCTGGAACTGGCACTGGAAACAGGTGGGCTACTATATCCACCTCCTCCGCCACCACAAGCTGTCAAAAAAATAAGATTGGCAAGGAGTATGCCAGTCCGCCCCCAATTGATTCGTTGCAACATTTTTTCTAACCTCTCTAATAGTTATCATCATCGTCCAAGCACAACTATATATCCGCAATCCAGTCAGTGAAAACAGTGTTTCGCTTTGATAACGACTCTGATATGGTTGCCGCGCTTAACAAGTATCAAAAAGACGAAGTGTCTTGAATAAGTGGCTTTTTCGGGTGCCGCTTCTACTGTTTGGATCTCATTGATCGGATTCGGTCTGATGGATCGCAGTGACTATTCACCATAGTGAATATGACAATGCTCGCAGACCGGCCGGTACTGACAACTAAACGCTAGTCGGCAATTTAATAATTTTCAATAATTTATGGCGGGGAGTCATGGGCGCTGAAACTCAGAACGCATCTCATCCGGTTGAGACCGGCATTGACAAGTCACACCGAATGGTGATTTTCGCTTCATCACTTGGCACGGTATTCGAGTGGTATGACTTCTATTTGTATGGCTCGCTCTCTGCCATTATTGCCAAGCAGTTTTTCTCTGGCGTCAATGAAACCACCGGTTTCATCTTTGCATTGCTCGCCTTCGCTGCTGGCTTCTTTGTTCGTCCCTTTGGCGCACTGGTGTTCGGACGACTCGGCGACTTGATTGGCCGCAAGTACACTTTCCTGATCACCATCATGATCATGGGTTCTTCGACGGCTGTTGTCGGCATGCTACCCAATTACGCGAGCATCGGCGTCGCGGCGCCAGTCATCTTGATTTTGTTGCGACTACTCCAGGGTCTGGCACTCGGTGGTGAGTATGGTGGTGCAGCCACCTATGTTGCCGAGCATGCGCCTCATGGTAAACGCGGTCTTTATACCAGCTGGATTCAGACTACCGCGACCATGGGATTGTTCTTGTCATTGCTGGTGATTCTTGCCTGCAGAAACAGCATGAGCACCGAAGCTTTCGAAACGCATGGCTGGCGCATTCCATTCTTGATCTCCATCTTGTTGCTGATCATCTCTGTTTATATTCGCTTGAAGCTGCAAGAGTCTCCCGCTTTCCTCGAAATCAAGAATGAAGGCAAGCTGTCTGTTGCGCCATTAACCGAAGCATTCGGTAGATGGGGCAACCTGAAGATCGTCATCCTTGCACTGTTCGGCGCTACTGCTGGCCAGGCTGTGGTGTGGTATGGCGGTCAATTCTATGCATTGTTCTTTCTGCAAAAGATTTTGCAAGTTGATCCCAAAGCCGGCGACTTGATTATTGCAGCGGCATTGTTGATCGGTACGCCCTTCTTCATTGTGTTTGGTTCGCTGTCCGACAAAATTGGCCGGAAGAAAATCGTCATGGCAGGATGCATTCTCGCTGTGCTGACTTACTTCCCGGTCTTCAAAGGACTCACACACTTTGCCAATCCTGCGTTGGAAACTGCTGTAAGCACAGCCCCGGTCACGGTGGTAGCTGCTGATGGTGACTGTTCATTCCAGTTTGATCCCATCGGCAAGAAGGCGTTCAAGAAGTCCTGCGATATTGCCAAATCCACATTGGCAAAAGCGGGCGTTCCCTATACCAACGAGACTGCTGCGCCTGGCTCTGTGGCTATCGTTCGCATCGGTACCGGTGACACTGCGGTGAAGGTTGAATCCTTTGATGGCGTGGCACTGGACAAAGCCGCATTCAAGACGTCTTCAGATGCATTTGTCGCAAAACTGAAAGGCGAATTGAAGACGGCAGGTTATCCGGCGAAAGCCAATATGGATGAGGTCAACTATCCAATGGTGATCCTGTTGTGCACCTACCTGGTCGTGCTGGTCACGATGGTATATGGCCCGATTGCCGCATGGTTGGTTGAACTGTTCCCAACGCGTATCCGTTATACATCCATGTCATTGCCCTATCACATTGGTAATGGCTGGTTCGGCGGATTCTTGCCGGTGACATCATTCGCCATCGTGGCCGCCACTGGTGATATCTACAACGGTTTGTGGTATCCAATTATCGTTGCATTGATGACAGCGGTCATTGGCTCGCTGTTCCTGCGCGAAACGAAGGATGATCACTTGAAGTAAGAACTCAATTACTTCGAAAACAAAAAGGCCGTGACATCTATCACGGCCTTTTTTATTGCGTCATCGTTGTCGAAGATATCTTCAGCAACGACAATGATAGCTAATGCTTACTATCCATTCGTATCAGACAGCAACAGCTTTTGCCTCCGCCGCGTATTCTTCGATTTGATCGAAGTTCATGTAGCGATACACGTCATTCGAATCCTTGTTAATGACACCCATCTCGGCATGATATTCCTCAACGCTGGGAATGCGTCCAACGCGTGAAGCAATCGCAGCGAGCTCTGCGGAGCACAGATACACATTGGTGTTCTTGCCAAGACGATTGGGGAAGTTGCGTGTGCTGGTGGACATCACCGTCGCGCCTTCTTTCACCTGCGCCTGATTACCCATGCACAAACTGCATCCTGGCATTTCCATACGCGCACCTGCCGTACCAAAGGTTGCGTAATGACCTTCTTTGGTGAGTTCTTCCTGATCCATGCGAGTGGGCGGTGCCACCCACAGTCGCGTTGGAATATCGCGTTTGCCTTGCAACAACTTGCCAGCTGCACGGAAGTGACCGATGTTGGTCATGCAGGACCCGATGAACACCTCATCAATCTTTGCACCCGCAACTTCGCTCAGCACTTTGGCGTCATCAGGGTCATTCGGGCAGCATAGAATCGGCTCTTTGATATCAGCGAGATCAATATCAATTACCGCTGCATATTCCGCATCAGCATCAGCTTGCAACAGCTGTGGAGTTGCGAGCCATGCTTCCATGGCCTTGATACGGCGTTCGATGCTGCGCTTGTCCTGATAACCATTGGCGATCATGTGCTTCAGCAACACAATGTTGGAAGTGAGATATTCAATGATGGGTTCTTTGTTCAAACGGACTGTGCAGCCCGCAGCACTACGTTCGGCAGACGCATCGGTCAACTCGAAAGCCTGTTCGATCTTCAGATCTGGCAGTCCTTCAATTTCGAGAATGCGGCCAGAGAAAATATTCTTCTTGCCCTGCTTCGCAACCGTTAGCAGTCCTTGCTTAATCGCATACAACGGAATCGCATGCACAAGATCACGCAAGGTAATTCCGGGTTGCATCTGGCCTTTGAAACGC
>DATAHE010000202.1:0-8644 GCA_036263355.1 Steroidobacteraceae bacterium
AATGGGGTTGACGGTCTGGCCGTTCTTCAGTACTTCGAAATGCAAGTGAGGGCCGGTGGAGCGGCCGGTGGACCCGACTTGGGAAACGTTTTGTCCTTTCTTGACCTTATCACCCACACGCACCATGACACGGGAATTGTGGGCATAGCGGGTTACAAACCCATTGCCGTGGTTGATTTCAACCAGCTTGCCGTAACCCGATCTCTCACCCGCCCAAGTGACGATGCCAGGTGCAACGGAATGCACTAATGCACCTTCTGTCGCGGCCAAATCCACGCCGGGGTGGAATGCAAGAATGCCGGTGAAGGGATCAACGCGACGACCAAACTCTGAGGAAATATACGATCCAAGTAACGGGGTGCCGGCTGGAACCGCGAGCTGGGTTAGCTGCCGGGCGGTGATGAAAGATTCCAGAATGACCAGCTGCCTTTCCCGATCTATCAACTGAGCCTGCAGGCGTTCCAGTACATCGCCGAGCTGACCTGCTGCCTCGCTGGTTTGATGCATATCGCCATCCACATCCAGGCCCGCCTCGATTTCTGGACCACCCTGTGATGGAGGTGCATCGAAATTGAATTCACCCTTGTCCAGATGGGCCATCTCAGTGAGTCGCTTGCCCAGCGCATTCAGTCGCAGCATCTGGGCGTTTACTTGGCCAACGCGAGCGACCAGATCGGCCAGCTGCTCGTCCAACTGCAAACGCATGGAGTGAATTTGGGCTTCTTGCTGCTGCAAATCTGTAGCGTTGGTGGTGGTGGCAACGGGGACAGGTTGCGCCGTATTCCAATGAGCACCAGCAAAGAAAGCGCCGCCCAACAACATACCGCCGCACAGCAGAAATGCGCCGAGCACCAGCGGGTGACCCAGTTCTATGTGCCGGGCACGTGCCCAACGCTTGGAAAAAACCACAATATTCATGCGACTCCCCGGCCATTCCACAAAATCCGGACAGTCGATAGGGGTGCCAGAACTGGCATGGCTTACAGCACAAACTGCCAGGTTGTGCTGACAACCCCGCTATCTTTACCTCGGTTTTTATACCGAGGTGATCCAGACCGGTGGCTTTGCGTCCCCGACTTTCGTCGGGTTTGCCTTTCAGAAACCATTTGAACGGTGCGCACTATGCAAAACTCCAGGTACTTTTCGCAAGGGGCGGGGCCATAATGAGACAAATCATCTGAAGGGGATCTGAGAAACTGTGAAAGACTCGGTATTTTCTGAGCGCTGCGCCGCCGCATTTCCCTGCAACGTGCCTGCGCATCATGGCTAAGTGTCTAAGATTATGAAAAATCCCTTGCAACCTTTTCTGATCAATCGCGCAGGCGTGCTCGCGAAGCTGGAGCGTCGCGCTTCGGAAGTGCTGACGTTAACGGCGAAGGTGAAACAGGCACTCGATGAACCGCAACGCAGTCACGTGATTGCTGCTGTCTATCACGAAGACACATTAGTAGTAACAACAGACTCCGCTGCATGGACTGCGCAGATCCGATTTGCGATTGATGATCTGCGAAAACATCTTGTTGATAGCGGAGAGAAAACATTTGTGAATCTGAAGGTGCGCGTAGGACGCGAGTAACGCCGCATACGAAACAAACAACAGGCGCTGAATAGATATCAATTGTTTTCACTAACAATTTTGGCGCGCTATCCTGACGGTTCAATGTTTCTGTCCGGAGAGGATAATGAAAAGATTCGCATCGCTGTTAATAACAACGTTGACGCTCACATCACTATCAATCAACGCGCTTGAACTCAGTGACAAACAGTACTTCACCATGCCCGGCCTTGATGTCACCGTATTCGCAGACATCTATCCGGATGGACATCAGACTGGCGTTACCGTTATTCAACATGGCAGCCGTGTTGCGGCCAACGGCGATGTGCGGCTCGAAGTATCTCCCGGTCAGTGGTCACCCATGCCCGTGGCTGGCAAGCAGTCTATTGACGTCAATACACAAACCATCACTCAGACGCTTTCTTATCCAGATCCTGCGCGTAATCGCAAAGGCTTTAATCCCATTATCTATCCTGATCTCAATTTCTCTTATCAGGTGAGTGTCACCGCGCTAAAGGGCAATCAATTCAAGATTGTTGTTGATATGGATCAACCTATCCCCGATGCCTGGGTTGGAAAGATCGGTTTTAATTTTGAATTGTTCCCTGGTGAGCTATTTGGAAAATCATGGTTGATGGATAAATCTAGCGGTATTTTTCCACGACAGGCGAATGGACCTCTGATGAATTCGCAGGACGAGTTTCTTACCGCACCGTTAAGTACAGGCAAGAAGCTGACTATTGCGCCTGAAAGCGATCATCAAAGAATGGCCATTGAGAGCATCAATGGTCAACTTGAGTTATGGGATGGACGCGGCAATCACAACAATGGCTGGTTTATCGTTCGCGGCGTCATACCAAAGGGCATGAGCAAACATGCACTGGAATGGATAGTTACTCCCAACGTAATTGCCAACTGGCGATATGAGCCTGTTATTCAAGTATCACAAGTAGGCTATGGCTCCACACAAAATAAACAAGTAGTTATAGAACAGGATGCGCGCGATATAGAGGCATCGAACATAGAAATAGTTCGACTCAGCCCGGAAGGACAACAACAGGTAAAAAGCGGCGTAGTCAAATCGTGGGGAAACTTTCTGCGATATCAATACATGATGTTCGACTTCTCGGATATTCAGACACCGGGCATGTACCAGATCAAGTATCGCAACAAGACTTCAAACGTATTCCGGATCAATGACGATGTCATGTCACGTGGCGTATGGCAGCCCACGCTGGAGTACTTCTTGCCAGTACAAATGTGCCACATGCGTGTGAACGAAAAGTACCGCGTATGGCATGGACTGGATCATCTGGACGATGCGCGGATGGCACCCATCGACTACAACCATTTTGATGGTTATATCTCTAATGGCGGCAGCACTCGCACAAGGTATCAACCCGGTGAACATGTGCCTGGATTGAATGCCGGTGGCTGGCACGATGCGGGCGACTATGATCTGCGCGTCGAATCGCAAATGGGTACGGTATGGCTGTTATCGAGCATGATTGAAGAGTTCGGCTTGAACTACGACGCCACCTCCATTGACCAGCAAAATAAACTCGTAGAGATTCACGTATCTGACGGCAAGAACGACGCGCTTCAACAGATCGAACACGGATTGCTCAGCGTGCTTGGTGGTTATAAGTCCATGGGTCGTTTATATCGCGGCATCATTGAGCCGACCATCCAACAATATGTGTTACTTGGAGATATTTCTGTCCAAACTGATAACCATGATTACGATGCCTCATTGAAGCAAGGTGAAGTTCGTGCTGACAAATCAGCAATCGCAGATGACCGCTGGGTCTTCACGGAAGACAACCCTGATCGTGAATTGTATGTCGCAGGCGGTCTGGCGAGTGCCGCGAGAACATTAAAGAGCTTCAACCCGGCCATGTCGAAAAACGCATTGCAGGCCGCTATACAACTTTATGCCAATGCAGCACCACGCGTTAAGAAAAACAGCAATCGCATCTTTGCATTGGCTGAGTTAATTCTCACTACCAATGGTGAGCGCTATCGCGATGAACTCATATCACTCGAAGCAGAAATCCTTTCCGACGTAGAACACAATGCGTGGCCAGTTGGACGAGTGATTTCGGGCATCAAAGACAAAGCGTTTGTTCGCGACCTTGATCGTGCAGTTGCAACGTATCAAAAGAGTGTCGATGAACGCGCGAGAACCGAGTCGCCTTATGGCGTTCCATACAAGCCAAAGATCTGGGGTGCAGGCTGGGACATTCAGGCCTTTGGCGTTCAACAATACTTCTTTCACAAGTCGTGGCCGCAACACACCAAAGTGGACTCGTACGTTAATGCATTGAACTTTGTACTGGGCGTGCATCCCGGTAACAACACTGCATCATTTGCCTCTGGCGTGGGCAGCAACTCGGCAACTGTTGCCTACGGCGCTAATCGTGCTGACTGGTCCTATATTCCGGGTGGTGTGATTTCCGGTACCGCTCTAATCCGCCCAGATCTTCCTGAGTTAAAGATTTGGCCTTACTTCTGGCAGCAAACCGAATACGTCATGGGTGGCGGCGAAACCAACTACATGTTCCTGGTGCTGGCGGTGGATCAGTTGAATCATGAGAAGCATTGATTGCTTCTCTGTCAGTCCCACCGTCTACTCTCAATGAGAAAAATATAGGACCGACACTACGAACAAGAGGGATTGCTCTTTTTATCGCTAAGAATGCTTTGTGAATGACTTATCGGGATGAACAGATTCGACCAAGAGATCGAATTCTTTACGCCATCGCCGCAGCTGCAGAGAACGAAATCGGCGCCGTCTGCGTTTCAGTGAAGCTGACGATCTCGTACGCTTCTTTATCTGCAAGCAAAGCACGCAGCAACTTATTATTCACTCCGTGACCAGACTTGTAGCCGGTGAACTCACACAACAACGGCCCACCAATCAGATAGAGATCGCCAATAGCATCAAGTATTTTGTGTTTTACAAACTCATCGTCATAACGCAATCCGTCTTCATTCAGTATGCGATAGTCATCCAGCACAATGGCATTTTCCAATGTGCCACCCAGAGCGAGATTGCGTGACCGCATGTACTCCAGATCTTTGACGAACCCAAAAGTACGTGCACGACTGATCTCTTTAAGAAACGCAGTCGTAGAGAACTCCATAGTTCCTGTCTGCTGACGTCGCTTGAACACTGGATGATCGAACTCAAGTTCAATGTTGAGCTTGAATCCATCGAAAGGCTTGAACTCGGCAAACTTGTCGCCTTCGGTCACGCGTACTTCTTTCAATACGCGAATAAACTTCTTCGGTGCGTTTTGCTCTTCGATACCTGCTGCTTGCAACAAGAATACAAAAGGCGCGGCACTACCATCCATGATCGGCACTTCCGGTGCTGATAAATCAACATAAGCGTTATCAATCCCTAGACCAGCAATGGCCGAAAGCAAATGCTCTACCGTTGAAACCTTTGCATTGCCATTCACGACACTGGTGCCCAACGAAGTCTCGCCGACCAGATCAGCGCGGGCAGGAACGTGAGATGGCGCGGCAAGATCAGTTCTACAAAAGACAATGCCAGTATTGGGTGCTGCTGGACGCAACACCATCAACACTTTTTTGCCCGAATGCAGTCCAACGCCGCGGGCACTGACACTGCTTTTTAAGGTTCGCTGTTTAAGCATAAGCACTCACCCTAGCACATTCGATGCCACACTTCATGCGCACTCACAACGGCGACACCTGACCGTTGTCATAAGTGACGCTCGGTATTAGTTCATGACACCGCCATTCATTACATCAATCAGTCCGCCTGTCTACGCAAAAAGGCTGGAATATCAAGCATGGATTCATCGGCGACGTGCAGGCCATCTCCTACTGCGCGACGAGGTGCGGCATGCATTGCATGCTGTTCACGCTGGTTGCGAATATATGTAGGCACATTCAAATCATCTACTGACTTGGTCAGGCGCGGAACACGTCCGCCTTCGATAGCGGTCATGCCACGACGACTGTCCATTTCTGGTTGCGGCTGGACGTGCACTTGTGGACGGCCAATCCCAGTAGCGACAACGGTAACGCGGATTTCATCCTGCATTTCAGGATCGATCACGCAACCCACCACGACATTCGCATCCTCGGATGCGTACTTCTTGACGGTGTCACCCACAGTAGAGAATTCACTAGTACGCAAATCCATACCGGCAGTGACATTGATCAACAGACCATGAGCACCCTGCAAGTTCACATCTTCCAGCAACGGACTTGATACCGCTGCTTCTGCGGCTTCACGTGCTCGATTTTCACCACGTGCCACTCCGGTGCCCATCATGGCCATACCAGTCTCTGCCATTACAGTACGAACATCGGCGAAGTCGACATTGATCATGCCCGGCTTGGTGATCAGTTCTGCAATGCCTTGCACCGCGCCCTGCAACACTTGATTCGCAGCCTTGAAAGCATCAAGCAATGTCATGTCGCCACCCAGCACACTCAACAGCTTCTGATTGGGGATGGTGATAAGAGAGTCACAATGCTTGGAGAGTTCGGTAATGCCCTGCTCTGCCAGGTTGGAGCGCTTGGTGCCCTCCATCGCAAATGGCTTGGTCACCACCGCAACCGTAAGAATGCCGAGTTCTTTCGCAACTTGTGCAACCACGGGTGCAGCACCGGTGCCCGTGCCACCACCCATGCCTGCAGTGATGAACAACATGTCGGAACCTTCGATCATTTCGATGATGCGGTCGCGATCTTCCATCGCCGCCTGACGACCCACTTCAGGATCAGCACCTGCACCCAGACCCTTGGTGATGTTGCAACCGATCTGCAACGCCATCTTGATCTTTGAATGCTTCAGTGCCTGTGCGTCAGTGTTTAGGCATACAAAGTCAACGCCTTCAATGCCAGCGGAGACCATGTGTGACACTGCATTGCCACCACCACCACCCACGCCAATGACCTTGATCACTGCGCCCTGGTTTTCGCTATCTGCCAGTACAAACATGATGAAGACCTCGCTAAGTAAAATTAAAAGTAAAAACTAAAACTCAAATCAAAAATGATTGGAACTTACCAATGGCCGCGTCGTTGACTTTGCAGTCGCGACGTAATGCCAGTGAAACCAAATTTTGTCGCCGCACTAAACACACCCTGCTTGTGTTGCTGCTTCCATAACTGCAAGGCCAATTGCTCGTCGGCAACTTCGTGGCCTGCATGATGCAGCGCTTTACTCCAGCGAGCTGGAGGTGAACCTGAGAAATGATTGGTCGATGCAACCGAATATGTATTCGGATCAAATTCAATAGTCGCCATTGAACCACCCCTTCATTCGTTCCCACACATTTTTAACATTGATCTTTGCCACCACCGGAATATCGCGACGATGATGGCGCATGTAATTCTCGCGACCGTATAGCAACAAGCCGACGCCCGTTGCGTAGATGGGATTGCGCACCACATCGCCCATGCCGGTGACATGTAACGGCGAACCGAGACGCACTGGCATATGAAATACTTCTTCTGCAAGCTCCACCGCACCTTCCATCTTGGAACTTCCACCTGTTAGCACCACACCGGCAGCCGCCATCTCTTCGTAGCCAGAGCGTTGCAATTCTTGTCGAACCATTGCGAACAATTCTTCGTAACGTGGTTCGACGACTTCAGCCAATGTTTGACGTGCCAGTCTGCGTGGTGGACGATCACCGACACTGGGTACTTCAATGGTTTCATCAGCATGTGCAAGTTGCGACAACGCACAGGCATACTTTAATTTAATCTCTTCCGCATGCTGCGTGGGTGTGCGCAGACTGACCGCGATGTCATTGGTGACTTGATCACCCGCGATGGGAATTACAGCTGTATAGCGAATCGCACCACCGGAAAAAACGGCGATGTCTGTAGTACCACCGCCGATATCGACCAGACACACACCCAACTCTTTTTCATCATCCGCCAGCACGGCATAACTCGAAGCCAGTTGCTCAAGCACAATGTCATCCACCGTCAGGCCACAACGTTGCACACACTTCACAATATTCTGCGCAGCACTTTCGGCGCCAGTAACAATGTGTACCTTTGCTTCAAGACGAACACCGGCCATACCGACGGGTTCACGAATGCCTTCCTGACTATCGATAACGAATTCTTGCGGAAGAATGTGCAGAATCTTCTGATCGGCGGGAATGGCTACCGCGCGCGCTGCATCGATTACGCGCTCCACATCTTCAGGTGTCACTTCCTTGTTGCGAATGGCCACAATGCCGTGCGAGTTCAGACTGCGTACGTGACTACCTG
The DNA here is from genome assembly GCA_036263355.1 of Steroidobacteraceae bacterium. Taxonomy (GTDB): domain Bacteria; phylum Pseudomonadota; class Gammaproteobacteria; order Steroidobacterales; family Steroidobacteraceae; genus CAILZL01. The sequence continues at coordinate 7,829 of DATAHE010000202.1, forward strand.
CAATACCAGTGTAAACAGAGTTGATCTGGCAACCCGCCATCAACTCTGCCTCTTCAACAGCGCGTTGAATCGAAGCAACCGTCGATTCGATATTCACCACCACGCCTTTCTTCAAGCCACGCGATGGATGCGAACCAAAGCCAATAATCTCGATGCTGTCGTCACTCTTCAGTTCCCCAACCAGCGCCACTACTTTCGACGTGCCGATGTCGAGACCAACAATCAGATTACGATCACTTTTCTTTTTAGACATTGCCATGTGCGCCCCCGAGGTTGAGCCCAAGGCTGGGCCCAAAGTTAGGCATCGTGTCGTTGGCACGATCAGTATTACTTGCGTTTGTACTCAAGGGCTTGCCCCAGCCAATAGAGAAGCCATTGCTGTAACGCATATCCACGTAAGCTACGTCGCCGGTGCGCGTTGCGATCACGGGGCTGGCAGCACGTATAAATCTTTCCAGTCTCGCGGCGACATCTTCACGACCCAGCCGCACTTCAATGCCATTGCGTAATTGCAGAATCCATGCGCCACGTTCGTCCAGCGAAACTCGACTGAGTGTCAATCCCACTGTCAACAATCGCGGATAAGTATCGAGATATAGCTTCGCCACTTCACCCTCAGTGCCTTCCGGGCCGTTCAGTTGTGGGAGATCAGCGCGTACATCACGTGCATTAGGAAGAAACAACTCACCGCGAGTATTCAGCAAACCCTTTTCACCCCAACGTGCAACCGCTACTTGTTCAGTAACAAACACGCGTACACCATCGGGCCAGGCACGCTCAACGCGCACATGATCAATCCAGCGAATGGCTTCGAGT
>DATAHE010000203.1:0-2833 GCA_036263355.1 Steroidobacteraceae bacterium
TTCAAATTCCTGTGCTGGAACGCGGCTTCAGCACCCGTAGTTATGATGTGTTACCAATGGGTCGCGACGCCGCGGCGTTAAGAAGATTACTGACCGAGATACAAATGGTGTTGCATCAGCATCCCGTCAACCGGCAACGCGAAGCGCAAGGTTTGCCACCACTCAATGCAGTCTGGTTGGGCGGCGCAGGTGCGCTAACGCCCGCAATCACCAGCACGTTGCAACGAGTCATAAGTGATGAGCCTTATGTGGTGGGATTGTGTGAGTATGTGAATGCCAATTGTTTCCCAGTGCCGCACGATGTGGATGACCTGCTGCAATCGCGTGCGGATGATGTGTTGGTCGTCATCCAGATGCAGGATGCGCAGCAGTTTGACTCTCAATGGCTGCGCCCGCTGGTAGATGCTGTGAATCGCGGGCAGCTCGAATTGTTACATTTATATCTGGATCACGCACGAGTGACATTGAACGGTGGCCGTTTGCAACAATTGCGACGCTGGATATCAACGGCTAACTCTGTTGCGAAGTTACAGACGGAAGTGCTGAATTGAAGAAGAATATCGTTCGCAAGCCACTGGAAAATGTGGTGACGTCGCTGCATCAAATGCCGTTGTTACAACGACTCTATAGTTTGCGTGGTGTGCGTGATGCAACTGAGCTTGATCTGTCGCTCGAAAGAATTATTCCGGTAAGCGAACTGAAGGGAGTTGAGGAAGCAGTAGCTATTCTGTTGCGGCACTTTGCACGGCAAAGCCGGATCATGATCATCGGTGATTTCGATGCAGATGGCGCAACCAGCACTGCGTTGATGGTGCGGCAGTTACGACGCCTGGGCTTCAAGCACATCGATTATCTGGTGCCCAATCGCTTCAAGTTTGGCTACGGCCTGACACCAGAAATCGTGGCGCTTGCTGCACAGTCCACGCCAGACTTAATCGTCACCGTTGATAATGGCATGTCGAGCATCAGTGGTGTCGCAGCCGCGAATGCACTTGGTATAGAGGTGCTCATCACTGATCATCATCTTGCAGGAGCCGAGTTACCACAGGCTGTTGCGATTGTTAATCCCAATGCGCCGGGCAATCCCTTTGCGAGCAAAGCCTTGGCTGGTGTGGGTGTTGCCTTCTATGTGATGGCTGCGCTGACGCGTGCAATGCAATCACAGAATCTTGTCACCACTGAAAATACTTCAGTTGCAGCATTGCTTGATCTGGTGGCGCTGGGTACGGTGGCTGACGTGGTGCCGCTGGATGCCAACAACCGAATTCTGGTGGCACAAGGACTCAAACGTATACGTGCAGGGCGCTGCGTGCCGGGAATACGTGCGCTGTTGGCAGCGGCGACCAAAAGAGTGGAAACCTGTGTGACATCGGACCTGGGTTTTTATGTTGGGCCAAGATTAAATGCTGCGGGCAGACTGGATGACATGCGACTGGGTATTCAATGTCTTCTTGCTGATAACGAGAACGAAGCGCGTGTGATGGCAGCGCAATTGAATCAGCTTAATCTTGATCGCCGCGATATTGAGCAACAAATGCAGGCTGAAGCCATGGTCGCACTGACTGATATGCAATTGAATGATGAATCGTTGCCGCTGGGTTTGTGTTTGTATGATGACGCGTGGCATCAAGGTGTGGTGGGTCTGGTGGCATCGCGAGTCAAAGATCGTGTTCATCGTCCGGTGATCGCGATGGCGAAAGCGGATGACAGTACATTGAAAGGATCTGCGCGTTCTATTCCGGGTGTGCATATTCGCGATGTGCTGGATGCAGTGGCGACGCATCATCCGAATTTGATCGACAAGTTTGGTGGACATGCGATGGCAGCTGGGTTATCGATCCAGATACAAAACCTGGAATCGTTCAAACAAGCGTTCGATGAAGAAGTGAATCGCTGGATGACGCATGACGATGCGGTCGGCATTGTGCATAGCGACGGCGAACTCTCCTCTGGCGAGTTCACGATGGAGATGGCAAGACTGTTGCGTGAGTCGGGGCCATGGGGGCAAAATTTTCCAGAGCCCATGTTCGATGGTGAATTCCGGGTAACCGAATCGCGAGTGCTTGCTGAACGTCATCTGAAATTAAAAGTACAGATTGGCGAGAATGCATGTGAAGCACTGGCGTTCCGCTACTTCGATCATGATGATGCCGAACCGGTGAATGCAAATGACAAGGTTCATCTCGCCTATCGGCTCGATGTCAACGAGTACCAGGGCAATGAGCGTCTGCAGTTGATCGTCGAGCAGCTGCGCAAGTTGTAACGCTATTGCTTGAGATCGTAGTGTTCATTGCGCAGGTGTGACTCGCCATATCTTGTTGCCGACATCATCTGCAACCAGTAACGCGCCTTGTTTGTCCACAATCACACCAACAGGACGACCGCGTGCTTCGCCCTTATCATTGACGAATCCCGTTAAGACATCTTCGTGTGTATCAACGGGGCGACCGTCTTTAAACGGAATGAATATCACCTTGTAACCACTACGGGGTTTGCGATTCCAAGAACCGTGCTGTCCGATGAACACGCCGCCCTGGTATTTTTTGGGTAATAGATCACTGGAATAAAACGTCAAGCCAAGTGATGCGGTGTGCGAACCCAATGCATAGTCCGGTGATAAAGCTTTTGCGACCAGATCAGGACGTTGATCTTTGACGCGTTTGTCCACGTGTTGGCCATAATAGCTATATGGCCAGCCATAAAAGCCGCCGCGTTTCACCGACGTCATGTAGTCGGGGACTAGATTGTCACCTAACTCATCACGCTCATTAACCACTGTCCACAGCTCATGCGTCTCCGGCTGCCAGTCAAGACCGTTTGGGTTTCGTAAACC
>DATAHE010000204.1:0-9382 GCA_036263355.1 Steroidobacteraceae bacterium
GTATCAACGGAACAGAAGCGACATGCGCGAGTACATACTGCACCCATCAACATCAATGTCGCGGTGCCGGCATTCCAGCATTCGCCAATATTGGGACACTTCGCTTCTTCGCAAACAGTCGCCAAGCGATGTTCATGCACCACATCGCGCACAGTGTTGAAACCACCACCGGCAGGCATCGGTGCACGCAGCCACGATGGCTTTCGTCCCGGAACAAACGGTTGCGACTGACTGCTCGCCTTGATGCCATCCTTGATTGCGGCAAAGCCCTGCGGCGTCACATACTTTTCTCCACTGCGTGTGGAGCTGGTATTAATTGGAATGCCTTTGAAACTATTCACGAAAGGTCCCGGTGGCTAAGGACTGCATAGTAACAAAACTGCTGCAGAAAAATAAAAAAGCCCCGCGACGGAGTCGCGAGGCTTTGCGTAACTCACAGCGCCGGATTAGCCGATATGCAATATCCACAAATCGGCAATGCTCTTCAGCTCCGAATTCGCGGGCACAGCCTTGAAAGCGGCTCGAGCCTGATCCTTCTGCTTGTTGTTGTAGTAGGCAATACCCAACGCCATCTGCGCCGCATCAGGCTTCTTGATACCGCCCTTCTTCAAACCACGCTCAATGGCTTCAATTGCCTGAGCATATTGTCCATAACCGATATAGTCCTCGCCTATCAATACATCCCCATTACCGTCAGCAGCGGCCTTGGCCTTTTGCTCGTCAGCGGGAAGTTCAGCCTTGTCCTTGTCCATCAAGCCTTTCATCCAAGTTAGCTTGCGATTGTCGCGTTCTTTTGAATCGCCTTCGCCCAATACCTTGGCGGCAAAACCAGCGTTAAGTACGTTAACACCTTCAGCAGGCAGGCCGACACTATTGGCTAGCTGCGCCAACTCGGTGTAATCCTCACCGGACTTCAATGCACCAACCGCCAGCATCAAGCGATAAAGCTGAAACTTGACACCGTCAGTCAGTTGCTGCTCTTTCATACCGCCCAGCATCTGCTGCCACAACGTGGCATTGGGATAGTAATGCAGAGTCTTTTCGACAACCGCCAGCGCGTTCTTGTCCCACTTATTTCCTGCCATCTTGTAAGAAAGATTGGCAAGGTTCATCAGCCATTCGGACTTGGGCTTCTGCCCTGCTTTTTCAGCATTACGGACCAGATCCTCCAGGGTATCTTTTGCAGCCTTTTGCTGGCCTGCCTTGGCCTGCGCCAACGCCAAAGTAAACATCATGTCAGTGTCGTTCGGATGCGTCTTGATCCACTTGGGCAGCAGCTCCAGCAACTTGTTAGCGTTGTTGGTACGCGCATACAGCGTAATCACACCTTTCGCATACATCTCTGACTGTTCAGGGCTCACGAAGCTCGATTCGCTTAGCTTTTCATAAATAGCAGCGGCCTCGTTTTCCTTGCGCAAGTTCACCAGAACGTTGGCAGCGAATTCATTGATTTTGAATTCTTCAAAGGGAGTCTTTTCAGGCACTGCGCGTGCTTCTTCGACCTTCTTCAACGCCTCTTCAAATTGCTTCTTGCTAATAAATGCCTGCGCCTCCTGCAAAGGCTTACCTACCTTCTGGGTTACTTCCCGCTTTTCAGCGGCAGATACAGAAGAAACAGCAAACAACGTAGCGACGAAAGCGACAGAAATAATGGAGATTAACTTCTTCATATCCAGACCTGGAAAAGAAAACTCAGACAAATTGCTGGTAAAAAAACAAAGCCGCGGTGATTCGCGGCTTAGCCAAAAGACTACATGTATTGCTCGTTACCGACGAAACCAATCTTTTCCATGCGGTTACGTTGAGCAGCAGCCAGAACCTGCGCCACCATGTCGTACTTCGTCCACTTATCGGGACGAATATGCAACTCGGGCTGAGATTCAACAGGCACATTCGAGAACGGGCGGAAATGCTGCTCCAGCTCGATCATGGTTACTGGTGTTCCATCCCAGTAAACAGAGTTATCGGAGTCAATGACAATGTTGTACACCACTGGCTTCTTTTCGCTATCCATCGGGGTCGGTGGTGGCATATCCAGCTTGGTGGCATGGGTCTGCACAGGGATGGTAATAATCATCATGACGATCAACACCAACATCACGTCGATCAACGGCGTGGTGTTTACATCCATCATCGGTTCAGCTTCACCGCTGCTGGATCCTACGTTCATACCCATAGTTCAATACTCTTCAAAGTTGATTGCAAAAGGCACCTGAGGATCAGGTGCCACCTGCTAGTTGAGCACGCTGCCGCGCCATTTCTGCCGCATAGCCCGCTTCCGGCTGGGAGATGAATCCCACCTTCTGAATGCCAGCACGCTGACAATCCACCACCACACGACCGACATGTTCATAGCGCACTTCTTTATCAGCGCGAATATGCACTTCGGGTTGCGGCACCACCGGAGATTTTTCCTTCAATCGCTTCAACAGTTCATCATTATCAACAAACGTAGTGTTCCAGTACGTTTTGCCGTCCTTGTCCACAGCAATAATGATGTTCTCCGGCTTCGTATGCGTTGGCTGATTCACTGCATCCGGCAAGTCCACCTTGATGGACTGCGTAATCACCGGCACGGTGATCAGGAAGATGATGAGCAACACCAACATCACGTCCACCAAAGGCGTGGTATTGATGTTCGACATCACATCTTCTTCACTACTGCCGCCTACATTCATGGCCATAAGGCATTCCTCTTACGATATATGAAAGAGAAGCTTATTTAGCGCGAGGAGCTGAAGCAGCAGCACGACCGCCGCCATCTGCAACACGAGCGCCGCTCACCAAGTAGGCATGCAAATCAGCATTGAAGTAACGCAGCATTTCCATCAAGCGCTTGTTACGACCCAACAGCCAGTTGTAACCCAACACCGCAGGCACCGCTACGAACAAGCCGATTGCAGTCATGATCAATGCTTCGCCCACTGGGCCGGCTACCTTGTCGATACTGGCTTGGCCAGCAGCGCCGATGCCAGTGAGCGCTTTCAAAATACCGTACACGGTACCGAACAAACCCACGAACGGAGAGGTAGAGCCTACGGTTGCCAGGAACGACAAACCCTTGTTCAGGCTGCTGTTCACTTGGTCAACAGAACGTTGCAATGAAATGGTGATCCATTCGTGCAGAGGGATTTGATCGGTCAAGCGACCTTCATGATGCTCGGCAGCACGCAGACCATCTTCGGCGATCATTCTGAATGCATGATCTTTGCCTTTCAAACGGGTGATGCCTTCGCGAATCGAACCGGCATTCCAGAATCCCTTGGTCACTTCCTGATACTGTTTGTTAAGGCGCATCTGGTCCAGCCACTTGGTGAACATGATGAACCAGGACATGGCTGACATGATAACGAGAATGACGAATACAGATTTTGATACTGCATCGCCAGTCAGCAACATGGCCTTAAGGCTGTACGGATTTTCTACTTGGACTGCATTGTTGGGTTCCATGGAACTACCACCCTCTGATCAATAAAATTAAAAGAACTAGAACACTTACATTTATAAATCTAAATCAACTTCTACCGCTCTTTCGGCTTGAAGGTTAATTTGAACTCATACACCTGGGTTTGCACGGCACCATCAACGGTTCCTGGAACAAAGCGCAACAGTTCCTTGGCGCAACGTGTTCCCAGCGTGTCGATGGCATCGTTGCCCGACGCCTTCGCAACTGATGGATCGTTGCAGCGACCATTGGATGCAATCGTGCATCGAACAACAACACTGCCTGCAGCATTGTCACGCTTCAGTGCTGAGCTTTCGTTATAGAGCTCATCACACGATCCCAGTGACTTCTTCATGTCAACGCGTGGACCAATGATGACCTGCTGCTTCGGCGCCATCACTGGAGGCGGAGTAACAGGAGGTTTTTCCGATGTAGTCGTAATCGCATTCACCGGCACTTCAATTGCAGAAGCAACTGCCACTTCAACTGGAGGCACAAATGGCGGTGGTGGCGCAGCCTGATCTGGCGGCGGTGGCGGCGGAGGTGGAGGTTCTTCTTTTTTCTGTTCCTCTACGATCTTCGCCTTGATGTCATTTGGCAGAATCTCTACGAGACGACGCGCCAAACCGTTCTGCAATGCCCATAGGCAAGCGACGTGCAGCAAGATCACGAGGATCATGATGACTGTACGCTTGGTACCTTGTTGCTCTTGTGCTTGTGCCGTTAAGGCCATGCCCATCCCACCCGCAAGTTATCCGGAGCAGCGCTCCGTACATTTTAAAATACGTAATCTAATTCTGCTTTTGTCGGTGGTCGGTACTGTTTGGGTTTGTTGTCACCCGCGTTTTGTTACAGTCACACAACGCCCGTACATGAAGCTGCGGTAAGGTATAGATAATTTCCTGCGAAGGCAAGCCGTCTGGCAAAAATTGCGCTGGCTTTTTTGCATATTCGCGTGCGGAACGTTTATCTGCACCTCACACCGCTATTCTCACACAATAGTCAAAACTCACTCTCGTTTAAAAAATGCTGTTAAAGCAAACTTTTGCACTTTGCTGATGCATCTTTCACGCAAGAAATCAATCACTCCTGCAATGACGCCAATCTCTCCGGTGTCCCAACATCAGACCAATTCCCTGAAAATAGTTCACCGGTTGCCCTGTTCTTGTGAACTGCACCATACAAAAGTGGCGCAAGTTTGAAGGCTCCGCCACGGCAACCACTGAAAAGAAGGGGATGAAAAAAACCAATGCCCGAATAAGTAAACTGCTCGCTGGCATTTTCTGTCAACACATGATCACTTAAGCCAAAATCGCCACGAGGGTGATGTGAAGGATTGGGTACCAGGATGAGATGAACCAGAGACTCTGATCGCCATTGCATCGGAAGCTGCGGAGAAGTCAGACGCCAACTGGTAAATACATCACCATTGATTACCAGGAACGGTTCATTACCCAAAAGTGGCAGTGCATTGAAGATACCACCACCTGTTTCAAGTGCAGGCCAGCCTTCATGACTGAACTGGATATTAAGACCCCAGCGAGAACCATTGCCAACATGTGTAGTCACTTGCTGACCCAACCACGCGGTATTAATCACCACTTCGTGAATACCGCAGAGGGCCAGGCTTTCAAGATGATAGTCGATCAATGCCTTGCCATTCACTTTGAGCAATGGCTTTGGGCACGTATCAGTTAATGGTCGCATGCGTTCGCCACGACCCGCTGCAAGGATCATCGCCTTCATGCTTGTATGTCCAGCTGATCGAGCAATTTCAACAAAGGTTTTAAATCATCGTAACGCCGGGCGGCGTGCCGGACGTAGGTGACAAAGCGTGGTGTATCGGCGAGATATTTTGGTTTGCCGTCGCGATAGTTAATGCGTGCGAAAATACCGAGCACCTTTAAATGTCGCTGCAATCCCATCCATTCAACATCACAATAGAATTGCCCGAAATCGTCGGGCACAGGTAATGACGCTTGTCGCGCTCGTTCCCAGTAACGAGTAACCCAGGCAATGATTTTCTCTTCCGGCCAGCTAATAAACGCATCGCGGAACAATGAAGCCACGTCATAACTGATAGGACCAAAGACCGCATCCTGAAAATCAAGCACGCCGGGATTGGGAGTACTGATCATCAAATTGCGGGGCATGTAGTCCCGATGCACATACACGCTGGCCTGCGACAGATTGCGCTGAATAATCAGTTTGAATATTTTCTCCAATACTTGTCGTTGTGAGTCAGTTAGCGTGACTTGCAAGTGTTTCGCAATGTACCAGTCATGAAACAGATTCAACTCACGCTGCAACAGCGCTTCATCATATGAGGGCAGCTCACCTTCTCTGCTGGCGAGTTGCCATTTAATTAAAGCGTCAATCGCATGAGAAAAAAGTTGCGCAGCATTACTCTCATCAAGCACATCCAGGTAGGTTTGCGTGCCAAGATCACTTAGCATCAGATATCCACGTGCCACGTCTTCGGCGATGACGTGAGGAACATTCACACCTGCGGTACGCATAAGATTTCCAACATGCAAGAAAGGTCTGACATCCTCTTTCTCAGGCGGCGCATCCATGACGATGTAACTGCTGGCGTCCAGCGTAATACGAAAGTATCGACGAAAGCTTGCATCAGCAGATGCGGGTTCAATGCGCAGAGTCTCGCTGCCCAGTATCTGCGAGGCCCATGCGGTCAGAGTTTCCAGTCGTTGATCAGAAAGTGGTTGAGTCATGAATATTCCAGCAATGCCATGTGTGCGTTACGAAGATGAATTATTTGTCAATGATAGCAATGATACTGTCTATAATGATTAACCATGAATGGCGCAGCCACACGAACAATCAGTGAATGACTTCCGCTTCTTCGCTCCGGTACAAATCAATCTCACGTTTGCGCGTATTCTCACCGCTCTCGTTGTTGCTAACGCTTGCGGCTTGGCAAACTCAGGCGCAAACCTGCCCTGATACGACTTCGCCGGGGATTGAGCGCCCGGGCTCCGTTGTCCCCAAACTCGACTACTCCAGTATTCCGGTACTGTTTAGCTTCGACGGCGGAAATAGCATTCTAAATGGCGAGAGTGATCTTACCGGCGCCAAAGCCTCGCAAGGCAACCGGTCAATCACCGCAGATACATTGCACTATGATTTTGCGACCAAGAGCATCAAGGCAGATGGTAATGTGAGCTACGAAGACGATCAGTTCCAGGTGTCAGGACGCGATGCGAATATGGACAGCAACGCGGGTGTTGAATTTAATCAGGCTGGTTTTGCACTCAAGTCACGTGCCGGTCGTGGTTCGGCCACCAGCATCCAGCTGTCCCCGCAAGGCAACCTCCATCTCGACACCGTACGTTACACCACCTGTCCTGCGAATAAGCCAGACTGGGAACTGCAGCTGTCGTCGCTGGATATTAATCAGGCGACTCGCACCGGTACCGGACGCAATGTCCGGCTGGAATTCAAAGGTGTGCCCTTGTTCTACACACCATGGATTTCGTTTCCGGTGGGTAACGAGCGCAAGTCAGGCTTTCTGTTCCCCAACTTCCGTAGCTCATCGCGCGGCGGCTACTCGTTGCTCGTGCCGTGGTACTGGAACATCGCACCTAATTACGATGCCACCTTCACTCCTATTATTGACTCGCGACGAGGTGCGGAACTGGACTCTGAGTTTCGTTACCTTAGCGATCTCAATCAGGGCAATTTGATGGCGGCGTATCTGCCTCACGATCCCACTCGCCAGGATTGGCGCGGTCTTGTGCAACTTAAACATCAGACCGACTTTAACCCGCAGCTGCGACTTTTCATTGATGGCTCCAGCGTCTCTGATCGAAACTGGTTTGAGGACTTCGGCCAGAGCCGAGATGAAACCAGTCAGGTTTATCTGACCCGAACATTGAATTTCAGCGCCTACAGCGACAATTGGATGGGAAGTATTGCTGTACAGAATCTCCAGATACTGGATCTGCAGATGCTGAATCAAGATCCAACGGTAACAGTTGACTTGCTTAAGTACCGGCCCTATACCATGCTACCGCAGATCTCGGTTACCGGGCATGAAACACAATTGCCTTTCGGATTTGATTTTGATCTGGAAAGTGAAGCCACCTACTTTGTCCGCAATGCCCGAGACATTGATGACAAATACAACGTCACTGGTGCGCGGCTGTATGCCGCGCCAACACTATCGCTGCCGTTGCGAACATCAGGCATGTATGTGATTCCCAGTTCCGGCTGGCGTTACACGGCGTACCAATTACACAGCAACTCCGGCAATCAACCAACAAGCCCGACGCTCTCTGCGCCGATTTCCAGCCTGGACATGGGGATGATTTTCGAACGTATATCGAAGAACACCCAACGTCTATACACACTTCAACCACGAGTGTTGTACACCTACATTCCATTCCGCAATCAAGCTGACTTACCCAACTTTGATACCGGCTTACCCGATTTCAACCTCGTTCAGTTGTTCAATACCGATCGCTTCATTGGACACGACCGATTAGGTGATACCAATCAGATCAGTACCGGCGTCACCACCCGCATGCTGGACGCTGGAAGTGGACGTCAATTTCTCTCTGGTACGCTTGGTCAAATTTTCTATCTGCGTTCACCGTGCGTTACGGATCTTTATCTTCTACCAGCAACGTGCAATCACGAAAATACAACACACTCCTCGCCAATGATCGGGCAAATTGCCTTGACTGCATATCGAAACTGGTCCGCATCAATGGGCATGCAATGGAATCCCATCGACGGTCATACTGAACGTAGCGAAGTAAATTTCCAGTATCTTCCCGCTCATAATAAGGTGATCAACCTGAGTTATCGCTTTGCCAGAGCAACGCGCAACTTGAACTCCAACACTCCGCTCTCTACCAGCAGCTCCAATCAGATTAACGATGCTGACTCAAGTCAAACCAATCAGGTCGACCAATGGGAAAGTTCGGTCGCCTGGCCAGTAGGCGTAAATTGGGGGGCTTATGGTCGTGTGGTCTATTCACGTCTTGACAACGCGTTACACGACTACCTTGCAGGCATCGAATACCGCTCTTGCTGCTGGAATTTACGTCTCGTGTTCGGCCGTTCGATTACGACACGCGCTGGCACCTACGACACCCGCGCGAACCTGCAATTCGAATTCAAGGGCCTGGGAAGTGCAGGCAACGCCGATGCCTTTCTGCAAAATGCCATCCCTGGTTACTCTGCAAAACAACCCTGATTGACGGGCACTAAGGCCGTATCCCTACGCGAAGTTCACTCTTTAAAGTGCCAGACCGGCTACACTACGCGTTGCCCAAGACCTCCATATTCCTGCAAACCAGTCCTGAAAACCATGTCGAAGCTCTCCCTGTTCCTTGCTGCCATCATCTGCACCATTGCGTCTGCCACCTCGCTTGCAGAGCCACATGAGTTATCGACTCGTGGACATTCCATTGACCGCATTGCCGCCGTCGTAAATGACGGCGTGGTGCTCAACAGCGATCTCGACGAAGAAACCGCCCGCATTGTTGCGCGTCTAAAGCAGCAAAAGACCGAACTGCCTAACATGACAGTGCTGCGCAAGCAGGTGCTGGAACGCTTGATCAATCAAGAGTTGCAGATGCAACGCGCGAACAAGGCGGGATTGAAAGTAACGGATGAAATGCTGAATGCGCAAATGAACGAAATCGCCAAGCAAAGCAACATCAAGTTCAGTGATCTCCCAGCGGCTCTTGAAGCACAAGGCATCAACTACGCCGAATACCGTGATGGCCTGCGTCGTGACATTACGCTGGAAATCCTGCAACAGCGTGCGGTGATCGCCAACATCGAAGTCACACCGCGTGAACTGGATCAGTTCATGGCCAAACAGAAACGTGCGCCCGATGCGAACGCACAGTACAACCTGTCCCATGTCCTGATTTCAATTGCCAGCACCGCAACCCCTGAACAGCA
>DATAHE010000205.1:0-1532 GCA_036263355.1 Steroidobacteraceae bacterium
ATCGCGCGCCCGAAGGATCTCGACAACGCGTTGCAACTGATATCGCAGCTGGAAACCTTCAAGGAAAAACCCAACCCAAAATTTTTGAAACTCGCAAAAGTGCTGTTAGCAGACCCCGCGTTTGTTGGCCTTTGGGGAGTGGATCGCATGTTGGAGGAAGCTGAAAACTGTACGTGTGCGATATGGGAACCACGCGTTCCCGCTGGCGATGGTATGCCAGCCATACGCGCAGTCATTCAACACGCTACCGATATGGGACTGATTGCATATGAAGAGTCCAGACAAGTGGTGTTTCTGCCGGGTGGCGGTACCGTCACTCCAGCGCAAAAAGCACTGCATGATGGAGATTTTGAAGCTTACGATGCCAGACTGCATGCACGGGCAGAAGCCTGTCAAACCTTGCTCAAGGGTTTCACTGAGCATTTTGCATCGCTTGGGTTCTCGCCGAGTAAATTGGACCCTACTGCAACAGATCGATTTGCTGGTTTGTCTTTCAGTGATTCATATATAGGTGAATTCTCAAGGTCCATCAAGGATGGCTGGCAACGCATTATTGTGGGCGTGAACGATTGCGATGCCGATTCCGAATATTTTAAATGTGGCGTTCGTGTCTGCATCGGTAACAACTCCGTCGAAACGATCTTTACCAAAGTGTTTGGCGATGGCATTCGCTGGATGGATACATTCTTCTTCTGCCCAGCGATTCTGGAACGAAGCCGTGCGGATCAGCATCCGAGTGAATTTGCAGTAACAAATAAATCGCAGATACAGGAGCTTCCTGCATTGGTCGAGCGCCTCACCATGCCCGTGCTTGATCTTGCTAACAATCTTGCCGGACTGGACGAACTAATGAATGTTCCATCGCGCTTCCCCATTGGTTACCTGCCTCACCCACTTGCGCCGAAAAATCTCGCTGACGAATTCGTCAGCTGCGGACGACAATCATGCTTAAAACCATTGATAGTCGCATGGCTTAACGGCAACCCCAACTTTGAAAATCGCGTGGCCAGTTTGCGCGAATTTGTGAAAACGCGTGTAGACATCAGTGAAGCCGACCTTGAGCGTTTGGTGACCTATTTACGGACATCACAGGTTTAGGCGGCGGATGATTCCAAGTCTAATATCCATCCATCATTAAACCATTGACTCAATAATGTAGCCGCTCGCATTGGCGCTTTGTCAGCATGACCAAACTCAGTAAGACGTTCGCATAACACAGCGAATGATTCACCTTCGATAGCACAATCAATCGCAGCAGCTTCATCGGCCTGCAATGAGCGGAAATACGTTTTAAGGTCCGAGCGCCATATCGCCCACTCCACGGGCTTTGTTATGCGCCAGCGCGTTGGCATTGGCGACTGTTCCGATACAGCACGCCACCATTGAACGGCATTGGTATGCAATGTGATTCGATGAAACGATGGTGACAATTTAAAACGCAACTGCGCCCACTGATCTGGCGCTATCGATGCCAGTACATCTTTGGTTAAGGCGTTGACATCAGCGGCATCAAACGACGACGCCAGCAGCCA
>DATAHE010000206.1:0-5138 GCA_036263355.1 Steroidobacteraceae bacterium
CGATTTACGAGTTAGGCGAGATCACTTGCTCGCCTGAATACGTTGTATCAGGTGCATGTTTTGCGCCGTGGATTCCAGTCATCAAGAATCTCGCCATGGCAGTAGGCTCTGGTATAGCGGCGACGCTAATTGTGCTTTTCGCTTATGCACTTGCACCCATTCACAAGAAAAGCACAGCGTTGATCGCACTCATCGTTGGCGCGATAGTCGCGACCGTAATGGTTGTTTTCGCAAGGGAATGGATTGCGTTTCTATTTGCTTTAAGTGGCGGCGTTATTACGTACCTGCGATTGATGCGATCAGCACCTTCTGCAGCCACTGACTGATATCGTCTACTTCTTCAGCGCATACCGAATGCGGCATGTTGTAGCTGCGAAAAGCCACGACGTATCCTTGAGCTTCAAGTAGTTTCCGTGACGTATCGCCGAGCTCGTAAGGCACCACTGGATCCTGGCGACCGTGACACATCAGTATTGGAATATCCCTGTTCGCAATGTTCGCTTCATCGGCGAGCGTATCACGCAGCGGTAGATAAGTTGATAAAGGCATCACGCCCGCAAGTCGATGTGGATATCGCAATGCAACTTGCAGCGCCATCGCACCGCCTTGTGAAAAGCCAGCAATCACTATCTTGTTCGGGGGAATGCCCTGATCGATTTCATGTTGAATCAAACGACGGATGGTCTGCTCTGATTGATGAATACCGGTTGCATCTTCTTCTGCTTTTAGTCCCAACGCTTTAATGTCATACCAGGCGCGCATCACGTAACCGTTGTTCCAGGTGACGGGACGCATAGCCGCGTGAGGAAATATAAACCGTATATTCAACGAAGTTGGCAATCGCAGCTCCGGAACGATGGGCACAAAGTCATTGCCATCGGCACCCAGCCCATGCATCCAGATAATGCTTGCAGTGGCCGCACTCGTTGGCTGCAGAGTTACAGCGCTTTGCGTGTCGTGACGTGTGTAATTCATTGTGGACTGATCAGCAAATAAAAAGGGTAGAAGATTTGCATCATTCTACCCTTTGATCAGCAGGGATTTTCAATCAATGAAGGAGTTGCTCACGCTTCAGAATGCATACCCTACCGATACCACCAATGCCTGTGGGCCAAACTTGATGGAAGAAGTCCGGATCACCCCGGCAGTGTTAGTTGTAAGATGGGAGTTAACGCGGGTAATGGAATACGACGCATAAATTCCGATATTGGGAGTGGGCTTATAACTCAAGCCCGCTGTCGCCGCCGGACCCACAGAGGGACTTAAAGAAATCTTGGTCGGCCCACCACTGGCTGCATCACCCGCTGCAGTAGAGCGACGATCATAGAACGTTGTGTAGTTGAAACCCACGCCGATGTATGGGCGAACCTTGTAGCCTTCACCCAGAATGTTGTAGTTGATCAACACCGTTGGTGCAAACCACTTTGCAGTGGAAATCACTTCTCCATTGTATGGAACAGAACCCAGCGTCGCAGGACCTTTACCCACTGTTTCAGTTTTTGGTGGCAGCCCGGCAGCAATCTCCAGATCCCACTCTGGTGTTAATCGACGAATATATGCGAAGTACAAGGTCTTCACATTTTTCACGTCCAGATTCACACCCGCTGGAACATAAGGACCAGTGATATCAGTTGCAGTCGCATGATAGAACACGTCGTAAAAACCAATGCGCACACTATTGCTTTTCACTTCGTCACTTAATGCGGACGAAACCGGAATAAGTATCAACGCTCCGGCAACCACAGACATCAATTTAATAATGCTCTTGTTCATGATGGTCCCTTAGAAGTTAGCGAAGAAGGAAAGCGCAGCACGTGCACAGAATGGCGCAACCGAACCATGATAATTTTGCAGCATGGTTTGTTGTGCCTGTTGTGTGCTCATACCACCCGTGACCAATGCCTGAAACGCTGCCGCTTGCGATGCCTTATAGGAGGTTTGTATCGTCGCGAAAGGACCAGAAGGTGTGGCGGGATCAACATCCAGCACACTGATCAAGCCAGTGGGCGCGCCCTGCCAGAAGCCTTGCATGATTTGAGTGTTAAGAAAGAACACTGATGGATCATTACCGCCGCCGCACAACAGGTTTGGCGCTGCAGGCTTGACCGATGCTCCGCCCGATATACCGAAGATGTAACGCATGTCATTGTTGTACAGCGCCTTGCGCAAGCCATTGGTCGGCTGTGCAGCAGCAACATAACCCGTGGTCACGGTTGGCACTGCGCCATCGGGATTGGTGGCTGCATCAATTGCATAAGCAGCACGAAATGAATTGTTGATCAGGTATGAAGTTCCAAATCCCGCAGCAAACAATGGCGTGCGTGGATCATTGGGATCACTGGGTACTGCAAGCGCAACATTCAACGCTGCATCGAGCATTGCATTACCGCTGGGGTTCATTGGCGTTGTGCTGTTAAACAGCGCGGTCTGTGGCAACTTTCCCGTTGAGAACAATTGCGTTACTGATGTAGTACTTGGCAACACGCTCTCGATGCCAGATACATAGGTTGGTGAATATGCATCGGATGGATTTGCATAGACATTGCCATATGCTTTTTGATAACTGGTGGTCAGTAGTGGCGTGAATAAAGTGGAACCAAGATTAACCTTGCCGAAGAACACGGCATCACCAAACGCTTCCAGCGCATACGGTCCAGACATGGGTGCAGAAGCGGTCACGGTTTTTCCAGCGACCTGTAATGCATGCTGCGTCGCCATCGCAACGTAGCCGCCTTCCGAATAACCACTGAGGAACAACTTGCCATTGTCGCTAGTGGAAGATGTCATGGTATGTGGCAACACGGCGCGCGCCGCTGTCAATGCATCAATCATTTCACCCGACTGTTGTGCTGCATTCAGGTAAGGATGATAGCCCAGTGTCGAAGCGGCATAACCTGCGTAGTTGGGTGCAACGACAATATATCCATGTGCAGCGAACATGGCCGCAATCAGTGCGCCCTCGCTATTGGCAGGATCAGTGATATCAGCAATGTTGATCAGCTTGCTGAATTGTGTACCGTGCGCATACAGAAGAACCGGACGAGGACCACTGCAACCGTTGCCGCCCGTTGGCACCATCATTGCACCAGAAGATTTTGTTGTTTCAGCGGAGCCGCCCTTGGTCCAGTAAGAAACATCATAAAAGTCCACGCCGCACGTTGGATCGCCGGTGAGCTGCAACAGCTGTGCACCGGAGGCGCTCGCGCCCAGCTCTGCTTTGAAAGCAACCGCATCCACCGAGGCAATTCGAATTGGCGGATCGTATTCAGCGGTGCCCGGAGTTGTCGACGTGTTCGACTTTGACGTGTCGGTACTCGAACTGCTACATGCCGCCAGTAACAAGGCGATAAAAGCGCCGCTGACGCAGCGATAAAAGTTACCCATGCTTACCTCCCCCGTGGAGTTGCTTGTGAAGATTATTTGGCGATTCCGGACGTTGCTCGCGCGAAACTGAGTCGCCACAGATTCTATGCCTTTTGTAAAAAGCTTGTATACGGTATCAACCTATGTCGATGAAGGCGGAGATGACTCTGCAATAGAACTTGAAGCCAATGGTTGCTGCAAACAAAAAGGACGGAGCAGTTGCTCCGTCCTGTCACCGTGCCCTTGCTCTCTTGACGATTAGAACTTGAACGTTCCCTGTACACCGAGGATATCAATGCTGGATTTTTGTGTACCGATCAACAGACCATTGGGATAACCCTGCGCTGCACCATAACCATCGCTTTGATACATATCTGCATCGTTGGCAAACAGATGTGCATAACCCGCATCGAGCACGAAAGAGGAACCAATGTTCCATTGCGCGCCCAGCGACACCCACATGCGATCATTATCTGGCAAACGCGGCGTACGATATCCGTTGCCAACTGGTGAGCTGTCGACAGCGACACCAGCGCGCAACTTGACATTGTTGCTTAGTTTGTAATTTCCACCTAAGGCAGCGCGCCAGGTGTCGCTCCAGTTTTCAGGCGTATTCTTTAGTACCGTACCCGATGTGCGAACGATGGTAAGTGCCTGAACGCTACTCCACTCTGTCCATGACACTTCAAATAACAACTCCAGATTGCTTTCGTTTTCGAGTACATGAGCAACGGCAACCCGTGCAGAGGCGGGCAGCTTGATATCCAGCGTGATAGGTCCATCCGCAAGCGCAGTGGCACGCGCACCGGTAATAACCGCCTGTATGGTGCCGTTCGTAGAAGTCGGCGCGGTAAATGTTGCCGTACCCGTCACGTGATAATTAATCGCAGAGCGATAGGACAGACCAACTTTGGTCGCATCGCTCGGCGTGATCAATACACCCAAGTCATAACCCCATTTTGAATCACTGCCCTTCACGCTGCTGCTGCCTTGCAATCCAGGATTCGCTGCCAGCAACGCATTAAGGTTGGTCGGAGGAACACTGTAGGGAGGACCAGCCAGAACCTGCGCCGCAACGGCATCGAAGTTCAACATGTTATTCAACTCGGCATCGAGTTTCTGGTAATCCACACCGACGCTGAACGACACCAAGTTATTCGGCTTGAACGCAAATACGGCATCCACATTCATTGTCTTTACTTCCGACTTGGTTGCCTGAAAGCGCCCCATGAAATCATCGCTGTATTCGGTTTTTAAACCGAAGGGCGCGTTGATTCCCAGACCAATGGCGAACTTGTTCGCAAAGGGCATCGATGCATACAGTGCAGGAACAATACTGTTACCACCTGCATTACCACCTTCACTGCCGAGCGGCTGCGCCAAAGCATTCACCGACGTGCCGTTACTGCCACCATTACGGAATTTTGAGTTGATATTAATATCATTAAGACTGACTGTTACCGAGGCCTTGTCGAGTTGCGTTAATCCTGCGCCATTGAAAAATATTGTGCTGGCATCTTCAGCTACAGCGCCGGAACCCGCATAAGAATTCCCTAAACCCGAAACGTTTTGTTCCTGTAAGGCGAATCCTGATGCAAAAGCCTGAGTTGCAGCAATTGCCGCGGTACTCGTAACAACACCCAATGATATCCGACGTTTCATATCGCGCTTCATGACATCCCCCGCTTCTGTTAAACGATGTTGGGCTTTATACGACCAAAGAACAAGAAAAACCAGAGCGAGTTATTGTCAGTAAGACGAGAAATGTACTTAGC
>DATAHE010000207.1:0-3199 GCA_036263355.1 Steroidobacteraceae bacterium
CATCAATCTGAAATGGTGGACAGAGATCAAACATATTGGGCAAGGTACTGTTGTTCATGAGTATCCTGAGGTTGTTATAGGCATGTTCGGGATTATTCAATCGCGCCCATAGCGCAACACGCCATACCGTCGACCAGCCGGTGCCGCCATCTTCACGCAGCTCCAGTGTTTTCTGCGATGCTGCCGCATACTGTGGCGTGGAGTTCAAACGAATGCCATTGCCGGGATATAAAGAATAGAGATGCGAAACGTGGCGATGATGAGGTTCCGTTTCTTCGTAATCTTCGATCCATTCCTGCAATTGACCACGCTTGCCAACCTGCAAAGGTGGCAGACGAATCATTGTTTGCGCTAATCGATCGCGCAATCCGGGATCGACGTTCAATAGCGTCGCAGCGCGAATCGTATTTTTGAACAACTCATCAATCAACTGAATATCCATCGTCGCTGCGTAAGTCACCCCCGCCTTCTTGCCGTCGATAAGGTAATTGTTTTCTGGTGACGTTGATGGATTGGTTACCAGTTTGCCTGCGAATGGACTACCCGCAGGCGCTTCAACCAGATAATCAAGTAAGAACTCCGCGGCGGACTTCATTGCAGGGTAGGCATCATTGCGTAGAAATTTCTTGTCTTCACTGAATTCGTAGTGATCCCACATCTGATTGACAAGCCATGCTGCACCCATTGGCCACAATCCCCATGAACCATCGACAGGTGCTGTCGAACGCCATAAATCCGTATTGTGATGCAGTACCCAACCCTTACTGTGATAGTTCACACGCGCGGTGTCAGTGCCCGTCTCTCGCAGATCACGAATCAAATCCCATAGCGGCTGCTGTGTTTCCCATAAGTCACCGAGATCAGCTTGCCAGTAATTCATTTCCAGATTGATGTTGGTGGTCCACTTGCTGCTCCATGCTGGTCGCATGTCTTGATTCCAGATGCCTTGCAGGTTGGCGGGCTGGCCACCCGGACGTGAGGATGAGATCAGCAAGTAACGACCGAACTCAAAATACAGCGCGATCAACGCAGGATCGTTGCTGCTTTCAAATTGCTTGATACGTTGATCAATGCTTTCCTTCGATTCGTCTTTGCCGAGCCGCAAGCTGGTCCGAGCGAACAATGAATTAAAGTCAGCAACATGACGTTCTCTAAGCTTCTCATACGAATATTTGAATGCCTTGTCCACATAACTATTCGCTGCTTTCTGTGCATCGCCACTCATGTCGCGATAATTCTTGAAACTGGTGGCGTTACTGAAGATTAGCGTCACAGCATCAGCTTTGGCGATTTGCAACTTGCCATTGTTCTGCGTCACTGAGCCGCCTTGATTGATCACTTTCAACGCCGCAGCAAATTTCAATCCAGGCTTATCCCACGATCCCGTCCAGCTAAATGGCGGGTTCTGGCGCGACTGTATTTGACCTGAGAGACGTAACTGATGATCACCAGCTTCAACCTGCACTCCCGCCTGCGGAGAATCCAGCGCCACATCAAAATTCAATTGACCTGGCTTGCTTGCTGTCAGTCGAACCACGAGCACTTGATCGGGATAGGAAATAAACGCTTCACGCTTGAACTGAACGCCATCAACAGAATAAGTGGTAACAACGGTCGCTTCATTCAGTGTCAACACACGACTATAGTCAGTTGCTGAATCCTCACCAGCGAAGTGCAAACGTAAATCGCAGAAGGGTTGATAGGGCATCAACAATTTAGGATTGCCCATCATTTTGCTTTCGACAAGTTTCTCAGCATCGTTAACCTTGCCCGCGAAAATCAGCCTGCGAACGTCATCCAGCGCCCCAAATGCTTCTGGATTGGTGTAGTCATGCGGGCTGCCGCCCCACAGCGTCGCTTCGTTGATCTGTAAACGCTCATCGCGCACACCACCAAACACCATCGCACCAATACGACCATTGCCCAATGGCAAAGCTTCGTTCCAGTTGGCAGCGGGTCGATTAAAGTCAAGTTTGTAGTTAGATGACACATCCGCTTTCGCGCTGAGCGAAAGCGTTGCAATGCTGATGCAAGCTAAAAGGTATCGGGCAAGCGTGTTCAATAATAGTTTCATTTGAGATGGTCTTGTAAGACTGACTGAGCGATGTCTACCAAATGTGCGCGCATCACCTTTTCGATTCCGTCACTTCATCAATAGGAACCAACTCAAAGCATAGCGAGCGATGAGAGTTTGTGTCCAACCGGAGCGCAGGAACCGCAGTGTATATGCCAATACATGAGGATTCCGAGCACCGTATGGACACAAAATATCGAGCGCAGTAGCTTTGAGGCAGGTTCGTCAAAACTCTAATGATCCAGATTCAGCCAGCCCTTATCGTATTCAACAGGTACGACAGCAGCACTATCCCAAGGCTGAGCAAGCTCTACCTTAACAATGGTATCGATTGCATCTGTAATGACGGGCACATTAATATGGGTGTACTGCCTGTCTTGCGAGAATGATACCGGCTTGTTATTTATCGTCATCTTGACGATGCGAACCGGAAGATTAGGCAACGCCACATTAGACGCGTTATTCAACACATGCACATAGATGGTTTTGCCGCGGTGCGTGGACACGCCATAACCGGCAGGCAGCCACGGGCCACCACGCGTTCCATAAATACTTTCACCGTTTTGCTGTAACCATTGACCAATCTCACGCAATCGTTGTACCTGACTCTCTTCCATCTGACCGTCGGCTTTCGGACCAATGTTGAGAATGAAATTTCCATCGCGTCCAGCAACCTCCACGAACAGCTTAATGAGATGCGACAGTGACTTGATCTTCGCATCCTTCTGATATCCCCAGCCACCTACCACAATGGTGGTACATAACTCCCACGGAGTCTGGTTATCAAACTTGCCCAGCGCGCCATCGCCTTCGCGCGTGCGGAAGTCAGCGGCTGAGTTGGTACGATCATTAATCACAATACCTGGTTGTTGTTTGCGCAGCTTGGTAACGACCTTCTTGTCCTCCCAATCGAATCGGCCTTTGTAAGCTTCGTTGTTCGCACGCGCCTGCCAACGCCCCTTGAATTGAATGCCACCCATCCCCAGCCATTCATTACCGCCGCCATCGAACCACAAGATATCAACCTTGCCGTAACGCGTAGCGAGTTCGTTTATCTGGCGATGATATTGCTCGCGCATTTTGATTGCGCTGTCGGTATACAAGTCAGGAAAAAAGAAGCCAGGA
>DATAHE010000208.1:0-4356 GCA_036263355.1 Steroidobacteraceae bacterium
TGTACATCCGAACATCACGATCCCACCCGGCAAGACAGGCTGGGCACAGGAACCGAATGCTAATGGTCGCGGCGCAAGTGGTTTCGCCATCACCGATCTACTCGGCGTGCCCGAAGTGATTACACCCGCTGGCTTCAGCGATATTGAGTACGAGCCAAAGTTTGTGTTGAGCGATGATAAAAAGAGTTACAGCACCAAGGCGGGTAGTGCTGTGTCGAAGATGTCACACCCAATGCCATTCAGTATTGAATACTGGGCCGGTCCTGGTGATGATCCTGTGGTGTTGAAAGTCGCTTCTGCCTATGAGTCCGCGACGCACTATCGCAAACCACCAACTGCTTTCCCTGCATTGAAGGGCGAGCCTTAATATTCAGCTGTGCTCTGTTTTTTGTATTGAAGCAGGGCGTGATATCGTCACGCCCTGTAAGTATCCAGTTGCTGCTTGAATGCTTTAAACAAAGATAAAAACACCTTGTGGTCTGGTTTGGTTTTCAGAAAACCATACATGCCTTCGTGAAACATCACGATATAGATCGCCGCATCGCGAGTTTTGATTGAATCTTTGATATGTCCGTTGGCGATACCGCGTTTAAGTGCGGTATCTACGCCATCAATCCAATAGTCGATCACTTCTGAAAGTTTCTGTGCAAACGTCTCGTCGACGTTGGTCATTTCCTGGACCAGATTATTCAACGGACAGCCCATCCTCAACAGATCATTCGGCGCTTTTCCAATCAGCTTGTTCATCTGCGCGATAATGCCATCCAGTGGATTCTCAAATTCTGCAATTGGATCAATCCATCGCGTCTTGATCAGATCGCGCAACACTTCATCGACCAATGCATAACCCAGTTCCATCTTGGTGGAGAACTGATGAAAGAACGCACCCTTCGTCATGCCAGTGCGGGCAATGATCTTGTCGATGCTGACGCCCTGAAAACCATTAGTAAAAATCTCCGCGAACGCAGCGTTGAGAATCTCGCCGCGTGTTCTCTGCAAGTCCCGGGTTTTGGTGGCTTTCGACATGGTGCGCATCATATCACTTTACAACATACCAAATGGTATGTAATTATCCTTTCTACGAATATGCGCCATGCTTTATTTGACAGTAACGACTTTGAGCGAGCAGTAGAATGAAAATTAACCTGACCCAGCAGCCCGAAATCATTCAGGTGCAAGCGCGGCCCTATCTTTATCTGGAGAAAATTGGTCCGTTCATGGTTCAGGCACCGAAAGCCTGGGAGGAGTTCTCGGCCATTGTTGAGCCATTGAAGAATACGCTTCCCATTGCTGTGATGGCCGGACTGAGCAAGATTGATGTGTCTAAGCAAGGAGATGAGCAATTCATCTATCAGGCGGGTCTGTTTCTTAAAGAGGTCATCGCTGAAGTACCCAAGGGATTGAAGGTGCGTATATCACCGGCAGGCAAGTACGCGCGATTTGTATTGACGGGCGGCTATCACCAATTGCCCGGATCCTATCCGGTTATATTTTCTATCCTCGCCAAAGAGAACATTGCCGAGCGCGAAGAGTTCTGTGCGGAGATTTATTTGAATACGCCAGAAACTGCATCGGAAGAGAATCTCAAGACGGAGATATTGGTTCCAGTAGTGTAAGAGCGCATGAAGCGTGTCGATCAACGCAATATTCGATTTGACGATCAACTGTAATAATGAGGTTTGTATGAGTGAGTCCAAAAATTTTCTCGCCGTATTTCTCGGCAACCCCAATCAGCCAATGATGACCGAATGGAATGCCATGCCTGAAGCGAAACGACAGCAGTTGATGAAAGAAGGCGGTAATGCATGGCACGCATGGACGGAAAAGTACAAGAACAACATCGTCTTCATGGGTTCGCCGCTTGGAAAAACCAAGGTTGCTTCAAAACAAGGAATTGGTGATGTTAGTAATGCGTTGTGCGCCTATACCGTAGTTAGCGCTGCTTCTCATGATGAAGCCGTCAGAATGTTTGAAAATCACCCGCACTTCGCCATCTTCCCTGGTGAAAGCGTTGAAGTGATGGAATGTCTGCCTATTCCCCCAGCGATGTAGTGGAGTAACCCCCATGAGTCAGAAGATCACGCCTTGTTTGTGGTTTGACGGTGATGCAGAAGAAGCGGCGAAGTTCTATGTTTCGCTATTGCCGAATTCACGCATCGATACCGTATTTCGTTCTCCTACAGATACGCCGAGCGGCAAAGCAGGCACCGTGCTGACGGTTGAGTTCACGCTCGCAGGTACTCAGTATCTGGGTTTGAACGGCGGTCCGAATTACACCTTCAATCAGGCGGTGTCGTTCATGATCAATTGTGATACGCAGGAAGAAGTGGATCGTCTGTGGAATACCATCAAGCGCGAAGGCAAAGAGATTGCCTGCGGCTGGATTTCCGACAAATGGGGCTTGCCGTGGCAAATCGTTCCAAAGCGCTTGAGTGAATTGATCAAGGACCCAGATCCGGCTCGTGCACGTCGCGCGATGGAAGCTATGATGAAGATGGTCAAGATTGATATTGCGGCACTCGAAAGAGCAGTAGCGGGCTAGCATCAGTCTGCCGATCGATTCGAACCCAAGAGCATTGCTACGCGATGCTCTTTTTTTACTCATGTTTCCGCTACATCTATCTGCTGACTCCATGTGACGATAAAGATACCGCTCACATGATGTTGTGTCACACGTGAACCATTCGCAGCCTTGCCAGCAATCAACTTGTTTTGCGCCTATTTAAGGAGCACGACTGATTGCATTTCCAAATGTTCGAGTTGTTTAAATATCAATCTATATACAAGTTTATATTGCCGAAGCTGTTTCCTTTAGCTACGCATTAGTCGATCGTTAAGTCAATTTCGGTATCCATTGATCCCAAAGAACTATTTGTATGATTTAACGATTTAAATGTCTGAGTATTGACCGGAAAATTATCCGGTGAGATGATGCTGCCGGGGATCAAGACTTATCTCGAATAATAACAACCGGACTCTTCATCGTTCTGTTGAATCCATTCTGATTGCTTTCAATTGGCAGCTCTGGCGTCTGTCAATGCAGGCATTCAATATTGAGATAAGCCAGCGTTCCGAAATTTCGCTTTATCAAAAAGTATTGGGGAGAAAATAGAATGTCATTACATCGCATGAATAGCGCTGCGTTAGTAGCGCTGGTTTCCGCAGCCTGTCTTGTCTCTGGCGTGGCAGCCGCGCAACAGAGCAGAACAACTTCCACGGCTCAAAAAAATGATGAGCTGGAAGAAGTTGTTGTTACAGGTTCCAGCATTAAAGACGTTGCACCGGTAGGTTCAAACCTGGTGTCAGTTGGACCCGAAGACATTGAGAAAACATCGGCCATGAGTTTGTCTACGCTCGTCAACACCATTCCGTCTATTTCGACGGCTGGTTCGCTGGCGCAAGGTGAAAATGTATTTTCGTTCTACTCTCCGCAAATCCACAGCTTGGCTGGTTCTTCATCCAACACCACGCTGGTGATTGTGGATGGCCTGCGTATTCCTGGTGGCGGTCAACAATTCAACCAGACTGACCCCAACATTATTCCTACCTCTGCGATTCAGCGCGTTGACGTGCTGGCAGACGGCGCCTCATCCGTTTACGGTTCTGATGCTGTGGCCGGTGTGGTGAACTTTATTACTCGCCGTACCTACAATGGTTTCGAAGCGAATCTGGGTTATGGTTTTGCTAACAACTACCACACTTCCGACATCAACGGCATCTGGGGTCATACCTGGGATACAGGTGGTGTTTACATCGCCAGCCAGTACAGCAACGCAAGCAAGTTGATGGCAAAGGATCGTCCGTTTACCTCATTGGGTGACTATCGTTCTGTTGGCGGAACTAATACCAACAGCTATCAATGCGAACCAGCAACGATGAGCGTCAGCGCCGTATCGTCGGGTACAGTGCCGTCGGGTATCTTCCTGTCGCCCAGTGCGACGACAACCGTTACAAATACGCCAAACAATGCGCCTTGCAACAATTCTGTATATGCAACGCTGGTGCCGGAACAGTATCGCTTCAACGCATTGGTAAAAGTCGTTAATGATTTTTCCAATGGCGTATCGATGACGTACAAATTGAACGTCAACAAGATGCGTACAGTATTACCGAATGGTCCTGGTGGATTGACCAATGTGACAGCCTTTGGTCCTGCACAAGGTGTTGCAGGTCAGGAGAATCCGTATTTTACTGCACCGGCTGGTGCGACTACGGCTACACGTGAAAGCGTCACAGCTTTAATCTTGCGTCCAGATGGCAACTATGGCATCACTGAAACGCAAGAAGACGTGATGTATAGCACATTGAACCTGTCATACAACTTAGGGCACGACTGGTCCGTATCGTTTGATGATG
>DATAHE010000209.1:0-2329 GCA_036263355.1 Steroidobacteraceae bacterium
TGATTCAATCGAGATACGCATTCTTTCTGTTATACCGCGCATTCCTTATGGCACAACAGGCTCTGGCCCAGGTCGCAGTCTCAAGCAACCCGAAGGTGTCAAGCCACCTGCACATGTCACGATTCTTGATTTGAAACGCAATGTCGGCGTGTTTTCTTCTGGCGTTGAAGTGCCATTGGGTCCGTTTATGGGCGTGATGGGTTTGCAACCACCTGAAGAAGATGGCCCGAATCGCAGCAGCAGTCCTCCTGGAAAATTTGGTGGCAATCTGGATTGTCGCGAACTGGTTGCCGGAACGACGTTGTACTTGCCAGTGTTTTCACCCGGTGGTCGCTTCTTTACTGGTGATGCACATGCGGCGCAAGGCGATGGAGAAATTACCGGCACCGCCATTGAAACTGCAAACAGCGTGACGTTGAAGTTCATTCTCCACAAAGGCAAGACACTGACGATGCCGCGCGCGGAAACACCGACACATTACATCGCGTATGGACTTGATCCTGATCTGGAAAATGCCATGCAACAGGCAGTGGATGAAACCGTCAGCTATATCAACGATGTGACTGGCTGGGATGGTTCAGATCGTGCACTGCCGCTGGCGAGCATCGGTGTTGATTTCCATGTCACACAGATTGTTGATCAAACCAAGGGCATTCACTCGATGATCCCCAAGAAGTACTTCAAGTTTGTGAAGAATGATTACTGGTACAAGCCTGGGAAATAAGCACATTATGAAGAGCTCAACCATCGGCGCGACACTATTGACATTGACGTGCTCGCTAACCTTACTGTCGCAGCAATCCGCCGTTGCTGCACCACCTGCCTTTCATATTGAAGAAGCAACGATAGCGGACATACAAACTGCCATCAAAGCGAAGCAGCTGACAACGACGCAAGTGGTGGAAATGTATCTGAAACGTATCAAGGCCTACAACGGAGTGTGCGTCAATCAGCCCGAAGGTGTGCTTGGTAAGGTCACTACCATTCCGAATGCCGGGCAGTTGAATGCGTTGTCCACCTTGAACCTTAGACCTGCTACGCGCAAACAATGGGGCTTCGATGATCGCAAGGCACGCAGCATGACAGACAGTGTGGATGACAATGTCAACATGCCTGATGCACTCGAAGCGGCAGCGGCAGAAGATCAATACTTTGCAAAGACTGGCAAGTTTGTCGGGCCATTGCACGGTGTGGTGCTATCCATCAAGGATCAATACGACACAGCCGATATGCGAACAACCTCGGGTGCCGATGCGCCTTATGCGAATGATCGCCCGCCGCATGATTCTACCTTTGTGAAGCGATTGCGAGATGCCGGTGCGATTATTCTGGCCAAAGCCAACATGGGCGAATATGCCGGTGGTGATCGCAGCGCATTTGGCGGCGTGTTCTGCAACCCTTACGATACTGAACGCAGTCCGGGCCGTTCCAGTGGCGGCTCTGGTTCATCCGTCGCCGCGAATCTGGTGATGTGTTCTGTTGGTGAAGAGTCTGGACCTTCGGTTCGCAATCCGGCGAAGAACAATAACATTGTGGGTCTTGCGCCCACGCAAGAACTGGTCAGCCGTGCAGGCATGATCAAGGCATCGTTCATGAATGATCGCGTGGGCCCAATGTGTCGCACCGTTCAAGATGCCGCGAAGTTACTGGATGTGATTGCGGGCTATGATCCTGCTGATGAGTTGACAGCGTTCTCTGTCGGCCACCAGTCTGAAAAGTCATATCAACAATATGCTCAGCCAGCGGCCAAGTCGCAGCCATTAACGGGCGTGCGTATTGGGGTGATGCGCGAGTTTATGAACAAGCCATTGTTCACGAAAGCTGATGAAGAAAGTATCGATATCGTTGAACGCGAAGTCGGCGTGCTGCGCAAACTCGGCGCGACGATTGTGGATCCAGGTGCGGGTGGAGAGTTGTTTCATGATTGTCTGGCGAAATATGAACCGTCGGCATTGAACTCACAGTTCACCCAGCAATATCCAAAGCTGTTTCCTGTCGATGCCAATGGCAAACCCAGTGCAGATCATATGCCGCTGCTGGTTGACATGTTCTTTGATCGCTCGCAATTTCCTAATGGTCCTAGTATTCGCGAGATTGGCAGTGAACGTACTGAAGGCGAGGGGCGATATGTACTGGACGTTTACTTGCGTGATCGCGGTGATGCCAACATCAAATCGACTGAAGATCTGATCAAGAAATCTGCCTTCTTTACGGATGTACGCGAAGGCACCGGGTTCAATGACAAGAAGAAAGGTCTTGAAACCAAGTTCAAGGACAAGACGCTGGATCTTAAAGCCAGATTGCAGTCACGCTTCGCATTACAACAGAT
>DATAHE010000210.1:0-26875 GCA_036263355.1 Steroidobacteraceae bacterium
TCTTCGTGAAGCTGGTGTTGATGTGCCTGCTGCCTGATTGAAGGAATTGAAATGAGCAACATGCAAATTGATTCAGTACTTTCGCAGATCCGTTCACTGCAATCGCAGGTCAGGGCGCCTTCGGCATTGCATGGCAATCCCGCAGCGGCTACCGGCGATGTGTCTGGAGTGCAGGGAAGCAAGTTCGCTGATTTATTGAAAGGCGGGTTGAGCGCTGTTAATCAGACGCAGGCGCGTGCTGATGATCTTGCAACGGCATTTCAACGCAGTACGCCTGGTGTCGAACTTGCGGATGTGATGATTGAAATGCAGAAAGCGAATGTGTCATTTCGTGCTGCAACGGAAGTGCGCAATCGCATGGTGAGTGCATATCAGGAAATCATGAACATGCAAATTTGATGTTGGAGAGCAAATCTTATGATGGAAAATTTACCACAAATGTACCAGTACGCCACCGAGTCATTCCCGCGAAAGCGGGAATCCAGTTTGTATATGTTGCACTTGTCACATGTGATCGCTTTACAAAATCGCCGTGCTTACATCCATGTAGGCTCCGCAAAGACTTCCTGTCTTTGACGGTTTTGTAAAGCGATCCCACATGACAAGTTCATTGCTCGCATAGTTACGTCGTTAGTGAAGAAGACCGGAGTTAAACAATGAGTGCCGAAGCTGCCACACTTCAGCTGCCACCGCCGCAAAACAACATGTCAGGACTTAAACCAATACTGGTGTTGGTGGGTCTGGCCGCTGCCGTTGCATTGGGTGTTGTCGTGGTGTTGTGGTCACAAGAGCCCAGTTACACCTTGTTACTGGGCAAAGTCAGCAATGAAGACATTGCACAGGTTGCCAGCACGCTGGAATCAGCAGGTATTCCATTCAAGACGGATACCGGATCAGGCTCCATCAGCGTGCCTGCCAATCGCGTCAATGAAGCACGTTTAAAACTGGCGAGTGAAGGCTTGCCAAACAGCGGTGGGTTTGCGGCCATCACCAAGGACAATGGATTTGGTACCAGTCAGTTAATGGAAAACGCCCGTTATCAATATGCACAGGAAATTGAACTGGCAAAGACCATTGCCAATCTGCAATCAGTGGAAGGCGCGCGTGTGCATCTTGCCATTCCAGAACAATCTGCATTTATTCGCGACAGAAAGACGCCCAGTGCTTCGGTGTTTGTGCAACTGAAGAATGGTCGTCGACTGGAATCAGGTCAGGTCACTGCGATTGTGAATCTGGTTGCGTCCAGTGTTCCGGGTCTTGATGCAGAGCATGTCACAGTGGTTGATCAGAAAGGCCATCTGTTGTCATCACCGAACGGTAATGATGAATTTGCAATGCGTGACAAGCAGTACGAATTTGCCCACAACATGGAAGAACTCTATACACAGCGTGTGCAGGAAATGCTGACACCACTGGTTGGCGCGGGCAATGTACGTGCACAAGTCAGTGCCGAAGTTGAATTGGCCATGACGGAAGAAACCAGTGAGCAATTCAATCCGCAAGGACAGGTAGTACGCAGCGAACAAACTGCTGAAGAGAACAATCGCAATGCAGGTGGAGTGCAGGGCGTACCGGGTGCATTGACCAATCAGCCACCTGCTGGTGGTGTCGCGGCTGCGCCGAATGCAGCCACCAACAACACCGCAACACAAACTGCGACAGAAGAGTCACAGACAACCAGCGCCAGCAAGCAAAGCACGCGCAATTATGAAATTGATCGCAAGCTTGCTTACACCAAACAATTGCCAGGTCGCATCAAGCGATTGAGTGTGGCTGTGCTGGTGGACAACTTGCGTGTCACGGATGAAGAAGGCAAAACAACTGAAACACCGTTTACGCCAGAACAACTGGACAGCATGACCAAGCTGGTGCGTGATGCAGTGGGCTTTGATGAGAAGCGTGGCGACACAGTCAACGTCGTCAACTCATCATTCCGTGTCGCGCCAGTAACACCAGAGAATGAGCTGCAGACGGTTCCGCTATGGGAACGACCGATGATCCGTGATATCGCCAAGCTGGTGCTGGGATTGATTGCGCTGCTGGTGTTGATATTCGCCGTCGTTCGTCCACTGATGCGCAGTGTGATGGCAACGCTATCCAACATGTCTGCGCCACCGCAATTGGCCGCACCTCAGCAACAAGCTCAAAGCATCGGACCCGGATCGCCTGCTGCGATGGGTTATGAACAACAACTATCCAATGCACGTACCGTGGTTCAACAAGATCCACGTCGCGTTGCACAGGTAGTGAAGACCTGGGTCTCCGACAATGAGTAAGGAAGCAAGAAAGGACCAGAAGCGCTCCGGCCCGGAACGGGCGGCCATATTGTTGATGACACTGGGAGAGGCAGAAGCCGCTCAGGTGCTGAAGCATATGGGCGCGAAGGATGTACAAAAAATCGGTTCCGCCATGGCGCAGATGCAGAACATATCGCGCGAAGAAGTGATGACGGTGTTCAACGGCTTTACCGGCGAACTCGAAAGTCAGACATCACTGGGTATTGGCGCCGATGAATATGTTCGCAAGGTGCTCGTCAACGCATTGGGTGAAGACAAGGCCTCCAATCTGATTGATCGTATTCTATTAGGCCGCAACAGCAAGGGCTTGGAGTCACTTAAATGGATGGATGCACGCGCTGTCGCGGAAATGGTTCGTCTCGAACATCCGCAGATCATTGCCATCGTGCTGGCTTATCTGGATGCCGATCAATCCGCTGAAGTGTTGTCGATGTTGCCTGAAAACATGCGTGCCGATGTGCTGATGCGCATTGCCACCATGGATGGCATTCAGCCAGCTGCGTTGACGGAACTTGATGAAGTGCTGGAGAAGCAATTCGCGGGTAATGGCAACACGGGCAAATCGACTTCGCTTGGCGGTGCCAAGATTGCTGCCAACATCATGAACTTTATCGATGGCACCAAGCAGGGTGCCATCATCGACGTGGTACGCAAGACGGATGAACAACTGAGTGAGCGCATTCAGGATCTGATGTTTGTATTCGATAACCTGGTTGATCTGGATGATCGCGGTATGCAGGAACTGTTGCGCACTGTACCGGGTGATCGCCTGTTGCTGGCATTGAAAGGCTGCGATCCGGCATTGAAAGAAAAGATATTCAGCAATATGTCGCAACGCGCCGCAGAAACCATGCGCGAAGATCTGGAAGCAAAAGGACCGGTCAAGCTCAGCGATGTCGAAGCTGCACAGAAAGAAATTCTCGGCGTTGCCCGCAAGCTGGCTGAAGCGGGCACCATTGCGCTCGGCGGCGGCAGCAGCAACGAACAATACGTTTAACGGTGATGCATGGCTGTTATCAAATCCATTTCTGATGTCGTGCATGAACCGCTGGACCCCATGTCATGGGAACCACCTTCGGTCAATGGTCCGCGTGCAAATCGTCGCAACAAACCTACGTTGCAAGAGCTTGAAGACGTGGAACGCGTTGCATGGGATGAAGCCTATGCAAAAGGACTGGAGGCAGGACGCATTGCAGGCGAACAGGAAATTCGCAAACGGTTTGAACAAGTACAGAATATTGAATCCATATTAAATACATTGGCGAAGCCATTGCAGCAACTCGACAAGGAAGTGGAAACGCAGCTGGTATCTCTGGCATTCGCCATTGCCAAGCAGGTGGTGCGTCGCGAACTGCGCATTGACCCATCGCAGGTGATTGCAGTTGTACGCGATACGGTCAGTCTGTTGCCATTGGCGCAGCGCAATCTGCGCGTGCATTTACACCCTGATGATGCACGGTTGCTACGTGAACGTCTTTCCGAACCACAGGCCGAACGTGCCTGGACCCTGGTGGAAGACCCGATGATGGCGCGTGGTGGCTGTCGCGTCAGCAGCGACAATTCACAAATTGATGCACGTGTAGAGACGCGCCTTGCCGCTATCTTCGCGCACATGATGGGCGATGAACGTGATGATTTATCGCGCGAGAAAACATGATGAGCGCATTACGAACACAACGTGCGGATATCTGGGCAAAGCATCTTGCGTTGCAAGTGGCGCGTGTGCCATCGACACCTGCACAACCCGTTGAAGGCTCACTGACGAGAATGATTGGTTTGACGCTGGAAGCAACTGGTTGTCAGGCCGCTGTGGGTGATCGCTGCGAAGTCGTTGCCGGTGATGGTGTGCGAGTGGAAGCCGAGGTCGTTGGGTTCTCTGCTGATCGCTTATATCTGATGCCTACGGGTGATATTCATGGCGTGAAGCCCAATGCACGAGTCATTCCCATGCAGCAGGCAGGCACCATTGCTGTTGGCCCAGAGTTGCTCGGCCGCATTATCGATGGCGCCGGCCAACCACTGGATAATCTCGGGCCACTTAAGTGTAGTGACATTGCAAGATTAACCGGCACGCCGATTAATCCTTTATCACGGCAGCCCATTTCATCGCCGCTGGATGTCGGTGTTCGTACCATTAATTCATTGCTTACCGTTGGTCAAGGCCAGCGTATTGGTTTGTTTGCCGGTAGTGGTGTGGGCAAGAGCGTGCTGCTAGGCATGATGGCCAGATACACCAGCGCAGATATTATTGTGGTGGGATTAATTGGTGAGCGTGGCCGCGAAGTAAAAGAATTCGTTGAACGCATTCTGGGTCCGCAACATCGTCAACGTGCAGTCGTCGTCGCAACGCCAGCTGACAATACACCGTTGATGCGCATGCATGGTGCTTGGTTGTCCACCGCCATTGCAGAATATTTTCGTGATCAAGGCAAAAGTGTATTGCTGATCATGGATTCATTAACGCGATTCGCACAGGCACAACGCGAGATAGGACTGGCCATTGGTGAAGCCCCTGCAACCAAAGGCTATCCACCATCGGTATTCGCGCGATTGCCTGCATTAGTTGAGCGCGCAGGCAATGGCGCACAGGGCAAGGGATCCATTACTGCGTTCTATACCGTGCTGACAGAAGGCGATGATCAGCAAGATCCGATTGCGGATGCGGCCCGCGCGATTCTGGATGGACATATTGTGCTGTCACGTCGCATTGCAGAAGCGGGTCATTATCCCGCGATTGATGTCGAAGCATCGATCAGTCGCGTGATGCATGAGATTGTCCCTGAATCGCAACGCCATCTGTCACGTGACTTCCGCCAGATTCTGTCGGTTTACCAACAGAATCGTGATCTTATTTCCATCGGCGCGTATCAGCGCGGTAGCGATCCGCGTGTGGATACCGCCATTAACTTATGGCCGCGCATGCAGCAGTTCATGCAACAGGACATACAGGAACGTGTGGACTATCACGGCAGCGTGGCGCAGTTGGGTGCATTGTTGCAGCCATGATTTTTGTAATGAGTGAACAATGAGACGCAGTGATCGTTTGGAGCCAGTGCAAAAAGTGGTTGACGATACGGAGCGACGTCTGGCCGAGCACTTTGCGGCTTCCGAAAAACTGTTAAATGGATGCGAACAGAAATTGAATGAACTGATTGGCTATCGTGATGATTACACCACGGGCTTTGCGCAGCGTGCAGGCAAGGGCATGGGTGCACGCGAACTGGTTGACTATCAGGCTTTCATGTCCAGATTGAATGAAGCGATTGCGCAACAGAGTGAAGTCGTAGATCGCGCTCGTGCGGATCGCGATGCCGTGCGCAAACGCTGGCAGGAAGCCGCGCAGCGTTCCAAGGCACTGACGCATGTGATTGAGAATTGGGAACAGCAGGAGCAACGTGAAGTGGCGCGCCGTGAACAGATTGAATCTGACGAACGTGCGCAGCGACCACGACGTACTGCACACGAATCAGGTGCATGACGTTTGTATGGATGCATGTGTAATTGAGTGACATGAATAATGATTTGACTTGAGGTTTGTATGGTTGCTGCCGCCAATTCAATTTCGACTTCCAGCGCCGCTGCAAAGGCGGGCGCTAACTCAGGCGTAGACGCAAAAGGCAGTGCCGCCGATGGTAGTGACGAATTTACTCAGCTGCTGGGTGCATTGCTGGGCAATGATCAGGCTGATACAACGGCTGCAACTCAATCGGGCGTTGCTGGTGCGCAGGCAGGTCAGTCTAAAGAAGATGCAAAAGACGATGACATCAAAGATGTTCCGGATGTGCGGCAATGGTTGTTGATGCCACAGCCCGCAATACCAGCTACTCCCGCGATGACACCTGTAACTGAACAGGCCAACGATTGTGTCGATGCACTGACTCCCGCAAGCAATGCCAGTGCGAATGCACTGCTAGTGCAAAGTCTAAAGCGCTTGGGTACGACGAAGAATGCGCAAGCCTCTTCGGACACACAAGTCGAAGGAAGTGCTGCTTCTGCGTTATCGTCGGATGCTTCCTCCACATCGTTGCTCGATTCCATGCTCAAGCAACCGAAGGAAGGTTTTAATCAGGCGCTGGCAGCGGTGACAGACAAGGGCAGTAATAGCTCATCGAATAATGATCCAGCAACGAAGCTGCCCGACACCTTGCAGATGATGGCCAATGCGCAGACGAACAATACCAGCTCAACAACAGATACACCTGCAGCGCAATTTCAGATTCACTCACGTGTCGGATCGCACGAATGGACGCGCGACGTCGGTGATCGGTTGAGCATGATGGTATCGAACAAGGTACATTCAGCTTCGCTGCAGTTGAATCCGGATAATCTGGGTCCGGTTCAAGTGAAGATTGACGTTAACGATAGTCAGGCCAGTGTGTGGTTCACGGCTGATCATCCTGATACACGTACTGCATTGGAACAATCTCTGCCGCGCCTGCGTGAAATGTTTGCTTCGCAGGGCATGTCGCTGATGGATGCAGGCGTGTTCAGTCAGCAATCCCAGCAACAACAATCTCAATTCAAATCCGACCCTTCATATGCTTCACAGTCCGGCATCACGGATATGAGTAATGAAGTGACCACAACGCAGCAGGTATTGAAGATTGGCTTGCTGGATACGTACGCGTAGTTCCGTAGCTCTATCATTTCTACGCCGTTCATGGTGAGCCTGTCGAACCATTCCTTTGATGATGAGTTATCAGCTTGATGCCATGTGAATCGTTACCCCGGATGCATCGAGCTTCATCTTCGTGCCTGACTGATTTACGTTCGAAGTCAGCGGCTCTCAAACGCGAGCCGCTGAGCCATTAGAGAGTTTAGTGCTCTCAGGTTTTTTCGGTCGCAATAAGGCGATAAGCGAGTGCTCCGAGTAATGCGCCAGCGATTGGCGCAACCCAGAATAGCCAGAGCTGCCCCACTGCCCAATCACCTACGAATAATGCAACACCGGTGCTGCGAGCAGGATTAACGGAAGTATTCGTCACAGGAATGCTGATGAGATGGATCAGCGTCAGTGCGAGACCAATGGCGATGGGCGCAAATCCCGCTGGTGCGCGTTTATCAGTGCTGCCAAGAATGACTAACAGAAAGAACATGGTCATGACTACTTCGCTGACTAGTGCCGCCAGCAACGAATATCCACCGGGTGAGTGTACGCCGTAACCATTTGACGCAAAGCCCTTTGCAACATCAAAGCCTGCTGCGCCACTTGCAATGACATACAACACACCACCTGCGACGATTGCGCCGAGAACCTGTGCTGCAATGTATGGCAACAGCTTGTTGGCAGGAAATCGACCACCAGCCCAAAGGCCGATAGACACTGCTGGGTTCAGATGGCAACCCGAGATATGCCCGATCGCAAACGCCATCGTTAACACCGTCAAGCCGAAGGCAAGCGAAACGCCAAGCAGGCCAATACCTAAACCTGGAAAGGCTGCAGCAAGCACTGCGCTGCCACAGCCGCCAAGTACCAGCCAAAATGTTCCGAGAAATTCTGCGCCAACCTGTTTCATATATGCTCCTGTTGTTATGTGTATCAACTTTGAAATATCGAGCCAGAAAGAGAAACGACTGCTATGAGTCGTAAATGATTTTTATGATGCTGTAACTATTTTCCGTTGTTGCATTGATTCCTTGCTTCCAGATCAGCTCGGAGTTTTACCACGGTGTATCGCGTAACAGCAAGCAGAGCATGGTTGTCGTCATTGCTGCAAATATCAAGTCTGGCTTCGTTGTGCCAACCCTCGATGAAAGGACGGGTTGTCCTCAGTAGGGCTACTTGGTTGCAAATTCTTTATATTTTTCAACGAAGACTCGTGCCTCATCGAGGGTTTCTGGGTATGAAATTACATCGTGATGTTTCGGTCCAATACGTATCTTTTGGAATCTAAAACCATGGTCAAATAGATAGCGAACCTTCTGCCACTGCTTGGTATCGTCCTTCTTAGGTGGTTTGAAGTGCCGACCAAAGTTGTGTGCAGGTCCGCCGCACTCAGGGCATGCCAGCTCAGCAGGCCATTCGTTTGCGAAACTGACTTTGCGTTTAAATGACTTGCAGCAACTCAAGCATGCAAATGCCATGTGATAGGGTGTAGACATTTCAATCCGCTGGTTTGGCTATAAACGCCTGCTTACCGTGCCGATCAAATCCGGCGGCCTCATAGAAGCGAAGTGTTGCTTCATCCTTTCTGCCGGTAAGCAACATCACCTTGTAACAATTGTTTGACCATGCATGTGTCAGTGCTGCTGTTAGCAACGCGGTTGCATATCCGCGTCTTTGATAATTCGCGTTAGTCACTACATTTTCAATGATGCCGTATGGGCGGCAGCCACGAGTCAGATTAGGAATGACCGTCAACGCGCAACTTGATACCAGCACATCATCGACGAAACCACCAAAA
This sequence comes from Steroidobacteraceae bacterium, assembly GCA_036263355.1. Classification (GTDB taxonomy): domain Bacteria; phylum Pseudomonadota; class Gammaproteobacteria; order Steroidobacterales; family Steroidobacteraceae; genus CAILZL01. The sequence continues at coordinate 8,702 of DATAHE010000210.1, forward strand.
TAGTGACTTCGCGGATTCGCCATGATCTCGGCCCACGTGTCGTTAACTACCGATTGTTCTGGTAGTGGATCGTCTTGTGCGTGGAGGTGTTTGTATAGCGCGAGTAACTGGTTGAGATCAGCGGATACGAGTTTCCGGACTAACACTGCAATGATCCTCTAGCTCACGTGGACATTGCAGAGTGTACGCTCATTGGGTGAGTCTTTAGCTCAGCGGCTCCCACACTCTATCCACACGCGGCAAATACCATTTATCTGGATTCAGCGACGCCACTACTTTATTGGCACGCCCGACAAAGCTGTCACGAGGCACCAAGCCAAAATATCGTGAGTCGCCACTGTTATCGCGATTGTCACCCATCATGAAGTAGTGATCTGTTGTGACTTTGACAGGGCCGAAGTTTCGCATGGCCAGTCGGTCGGGAAGAACCATCACAGTGTGATTGATTGTACGATCTGTTGATTGCAGTGCTTCAGTGAAGAACAGATGCGATTGTTGACCTGTCTCTTCTATCAAGGCGTACGAGTGAGCATCTTTTGAGTAACGCATCGCTTTGCCATTGATGAACAACACATCATCGCGCATCTCGATCACATCGCCGGGCGTACCAATGACGCGCTTAACCAGGCGCTTGCCATCAGCCGGTGAGTAGAACACGGCAATCTCGCCGCGTTTTGGATCGTTGCCTTGCGTGATGCGCATCATGGTAAAGGGAACGCGCCAGCCATAAGCATGCTTGTCAACCAGAACGCGATCACCTTCAATGATGGTGGGATTCATGGAACCCGTTGGTACGGTCATCCAGTCTGCGCAGGCAGATCGAAATGTCAGCATCAATCCAAGAAATACCATAAGGCCGCGATATTCTTTGACGAGTTGCTTTAGCGTACTCTGATTCATGGTGGCTCTCTTCATTAATATGTTTGCTTGAGGTTCCGTCGTAAACGCACGGCTCGGATAGAGAAGAAATTATGTGGTGTGTGCTCTTCGGGATTTATTACAAACATGAAAGATAGATGTACGTAGTTGCGTCGCTGGGCGTCGTAATCGTTTCCGAAGAAAAAAGAATGCTTTCCGAACAATACCAAAGTGGATTCTTGTGTACTTTCCTGCTTCCACATCCGTGGCTACACAAACAACTTTCGGGAGTCTCTCATGCTTCGCAAATATAACTCGGCCCTTAAGGCAGCCATGCTGACATCGTTTCTGATACTAGTGAGCCAGGACAATGTTTATGCTGCCAATGGGGTCACCGACAACGGAACTTGTACTATCAACACGGCAACTGGTGCCGGACACTGTGAGGGTAACTATACGGACATCCGAAACTATACGATCGACCCTAGCCGATGGGTGTCCTTTGTAAAGGCGGTAGGCCCAACAAATTACTTATTCTTCCAAATGGAAATCAACAAGAAATACTATTCGTGCTCAGGTGGCGCCAGCATGCTCGATGCATGGAGTACGGCAATGGCGTCGACGACGCATATGTGGTTTAGTGTCGACTTCAACTCGACTGGACAATGTACCAATTTGGAATTGGACGTTTCGTCCGTGTATCGATAATTTTCGCTTTTATCCAAGAGATTGATATAGATGAATCGATTGCTTGTTCAATTAGTTCTATCGGCCCTCTGCGGGGCGGCAGGCTACTTTTTGTATCCTTACCTGCATGATGCGCCACGCGATGCGGTGTCATCCTCCGCGATGAGCGGCACCACGAAGTCACAAGTTGTAGCGGCTTGTGATCTTGGTCCAGAGCAAATCGATCATCTTGCCAGTCGTATTGCGCCGAAGGTAGTAGAGCGCTTGGCAACGTCGGGACTCAATGGTGTGAGTCCCGATCCTAAAGTAGCCGCCGCTCAGCGCGATGCTCAGGATAAGGAGAAAGCAAATCAGGATGCTGCATTCAACAAAGCCACACAGATGGTGGATCAACTGATTGCAAGTCGTCGCGTGACGCCGGAAGGCATGAGCGAAGCCGCGAAGTTGTTGCAGGAAACAGGACAGTCAGAGCGTGCGTATCTTCTACACGCACGCATTGCAGCCGCAATCAATAGAGGCGAATTGACACCAGAGCAGGCCGGGATGGTAATGCCTCGTTGAGGCAATAAAACTGAATCAGCGTTATGGCTGGTTCAGCTTTTTTCTACTGCCTTGATTGTCGAATACGCTTCCAACGCAGCTTCGCGACTGGATGCCAGATCAACGACGGGTAGAGGATATTGTTTGCCCAACGTGATACCTGCACGTGTGAGTTCTGCTTCTGGGGCAGTCCATGGAGACACTATCCATTTATTTGAAAGTGCCGCGATCTCCGGAACCCATTTACGAATATAAGTCGCATCAGGATCAAACCGTTCTGACTGCAACACGGGATTGAAAACGCGAAAGTAAGGAGCTGCATCAGCGCCGCAGCCTGCAGTCCATTGCCATCCCAGTGTGTTGCTTGCAAGATCCGCATCGACCAGCGTATCCCAGAACCAGCGTGCGCCATGCAACCAGTGCATACGCAGATTCTTGGTGAGGAAGGACGCAACAATCATGCGAACGCGATTGTGCATCCATCCCATATGCCACAACTCACGCATGCCTGCATCTACTAATGGAACACCGGTGTTGCCTCGTTGCCAGGCCTTCAATAATTTTTTATTTTCCTGCCATGGAAAATAATTGAAGCGTGCATCCAGCGGTTGTTCAGTCGTGTGTGGAAAATGATAGAGCAGGTGATAGGCAAACTCGCGCCAGCCCACTTCTTTAATGAATACATCGGCACTTTGTCGTGCGGCGCCACTTAGTTCGGCCATCAGTGTTGCGGTGACAATCTGGCGTGGACTGATCTCACCAAAATGTAGATGAGGTGAAAGCGATGAAGTGCCGAGAATCGCAGGGCGGTCCCGTTGCTCTGAATAGTTATCTACCGGCTTGTGGATAAAGTGTTGCAGTTGTTGTAACGCAGCTTGCTCGCCCGGGATCCAGCGCTGTTCAAAGCCTGAATACCAATTGATCGAAGGTAATAACTCCAGCTCATCAATCAACATTGATTTGATCATGCTGGTCGAAGAAGTAACGCTCGCTGGCGCGGGCAATGGTGAAGGCAGTTGCGCCAGCTGCAATTGACATGCGCGCCAAAACGGCGTGAAGACTTTGAATGGTGTCTGCTGTTTGGTTTGAATCGTCCAAGGTTCGAACAACAGAGTGCTGTTATCGCTGTGTACTTCCACACCTTCTTCGCGTAATGACTTTTTAATCTGCGAGTCACGTGCAATGGTGGCGGGTTCGTATAAACGGTTCCATGTAACCAGCGATGCGCCGGTCTCGGCAATCAGTTGTTGCAGAATAGATAGTGAATTGCCGCGTTTGATCAGTAACTTGCCATCAATCGCGCGTAGTGATTCGTCCAGTTTGTTCAAGCTGTGATGTAACCACCAGCGACTGGCAGCGCCGGGTGACCAGGGCGTCTCGGCTTCTGGATCATGGATGTAAATCGCAATCACCTGCTGCGCTGTTTGGACTGCATGGTTCAGCGCAGGATTGTCGCCCAAGCGTAAATCACGACGAAACCACATGATCGCGGTTTGGTGTACTGCTGTGTTGATGGAGTTTAACGTTGTCGGCACGATGGATAGAGCTTCAAATTTGCGTCTTTATAGCACGCGGAAGGAAATCAGAAGAAGATCGAATGTTTTCCGAAGAATTTTCGCTCATAAGATCAGGAATACTTCAGTTGTTGACGGGTCCGCAGGGGTGGCGATAGTTGTCGCTCATCGTTATCGTTATGGCGATCGAGTAATGCCTTAACGATATGCGGCTTTGTTTTGCATGAGAAGTATTCGTGGAGACATTAAAGTGCGTAATTTAAAACCATTTAAGTGCAGTATATTGGCCGCATTGGTCCTGTGGGTATCAACAGGATCGCAAACCGTTCTTGCTAGTGTCACGTATGACTATCCCGGGAACTGCTATAACGCCGACGCCACGACCGTCCATTGCTACGGGACCATGGCTGACATGGCTGCGCAATCGGCGGACCCATACCGTTTTGCAACTTTCGTGAAATGGGCATATCCCGATAATAGTGTTTCGTTGCAATTTTACATGCGGGTCAACGACAACTCTTACTCTTGTACTGCTCCGGCGAGTATGGTGGATGCTTGGAACTCAGCGTTGAATGTGCGAGCTTTGTTCTTCGTAGAAATGAATACATCGACGGGTGTGTGTACCTATATAGGTTCATACACTTCTTCCTCTAATCATCTGTAGGTTGTTAGTTGCGCTTTGAGGCAAATCAACGCAAAAGGCCGCCAGCTTAATAAGCTGACGGCCTTTCTATTTGCTATTCAGGAGAATATTTACTGCGCGTTACGCAGCGCAGCGATGCGTTCTTCCAGCGGTGGATGCGACATGAACAATCTCATCATGCTCTTGCCTTTGTCCGAGATACCAAACGCGGCCATGCTTTGCGGCAGGGCGGTCGGGTTGTGATAGGACTGCAAACGTTCCAGTGCACCAATCATGTTGGCGCGACCAGAAAGTTTTGCGCCACCGGCATCTGCGCGGAATTCGCGCCAGCGTGAGAACCACATGACAATCATGCTGGCGAGTATGCCCAACAATATCTGGCTGACCATGACAGCAGCAAAGTAACCAATGCCGGTGCCTTCACGATCGTTTTTGAGGATGATGCGATCAACGACGTAACCGATGACGCGTGACAGGAAGATGACAAAGGTATTCACCACGCCTTGAATCAAGGTCAGGGTCACCATGTCGCCATTGGCAACGTGTGATATCTCGTGACCGATGACCGCTTCTGCTTCTGCGCGCGACATGTTCTGCAACAGGCCAGAGCTGACTGCGACCAGTGCGCTATCGCGACGTGCGCCAGTAGCAAAGGCATTCATGTCGGGCGAATCGAAAATACCGACTTCGGGCATGCCGATGCCAGCTTCACGGGCAAATTTCTGCACCGTTCCGACCAGCCAGATTTCGGTGGAATTGGCAGGCTGCGTGATCACGCGCACACCCATGGTGGTCTTCGCCATCCACTTGGAGATTGCCAGTGAAATGAACGAACCCGCAAAGCCGAATACTGCCGAGAAGATCAGCAGTGAATTGATATCCAGTCCGCCGCGTTCATTAAAGATGCGATCCACACCCAACAGGTGCAGAACTATATTAAGTACAAAGACGATCGCCAGGTTGGTGGCAATAAACAGAAAAATACGTTTCATGGGGTTACCGTCGATAGCACAGTCAGATGAACTTACACGGGAGTCAGTATGAGGGTTGCAGGACGCGATTCAAGTCTTAAGTTTGGTTAAAAATGTCTCGTTAATTGTTTATTTTCCCCGTGGCATTGTCAGCTTTCGTGCTCGAATCCTTACGTACTCGATGTACACGCGGTTCTGCGCGCGGTCCTTCCTGGCCACAAGAAAAATATCCTGATTAACGAGAGATTTTGCTCGTACAGCAGAACGCCGGCTTTAGGCCGGCGTTTCAGATTCGTGCATTTGGTTTACATGAGGAGATCAATTATCACGATCATCAAAGTCATCGTCGTCATCATCATCGTCCCAATCGTCATCGTCGTCATCTTCATCCCAGTCATCCTCGTCCTCGTCTTCTTCCTCTTCTTCTTCCTCGTCGTCCTCTTCTTCTGCAGAACCAGACCAGCCTTCAGGCTCATCGACCTTATCAAGATCGAGCTCATGCCAAGTGTCGAGATCAAATTCTTCAATCTCGCCATCTTCGTACTGAATCTGGAGCAGTTCCTCATCCGGATCGACAGACAGCACCTGGAACACGACTTCGTCTTCCAGGTCCTCGTACCACTGTCCCGGTACCGGATCGTAATCTCTACCCACGGTCACACCTCGAAAAATGCCTTTGGCAAGAAGGCGCAAATATTAGGCAGTTGTGATCCGCCGTTCAACACTGGCAGAAAAATAACTGACGATACGCGGTCGCTGCGTACGTAAATTTACGAAAGTACTTAAACGAAGCCCAGAGTTTTGGTGGTGAAGTTGCCAATATTGGGCAAAACGCTGGCAAGCTCGCTATCGCTGACACCAAACCAGCGCGCCAGGGTGGCGCCAAACTGATCGACGGATGTGCTTGGCAGCAGGCGGCCTTGGCCCACCTGATCGTCAGTTTGTACTGACACTGCGGGTGCGGTGCCGTAGAAGCGGCCCCCTTGCACTGCGCCACCCAGCACGAAGTGATGACTACCCCAGCCGTGATCGGAGCCGTCGCTGTTGGGTGTGAAGGTGCGGCCGAAGTCAGAGGCCGTGAACGTCGTGACCTTGTTGGCAACACCCAGTTCCACGGTGGCTTGATAGAACGCATTCATCGCTTCGGCAATGGCGGCCAGCAACGGCGGCTGCTTTTCCATCAGGCTGTCGTGATGATCGAAGCCGCCAAGAGAGACGCAGAACACCTGGCGCTTGATACCGAATGAGCTACGCGCGCCAATCAGCCGCGCAACGATCTTTAATTGGTCCGCCAGCGAATTGGGTTTGCCATCGGTATCAAACGAAGTGCCTAAGGTGACGCCGGTTAGCGCAGTATTGACGATATTTTCCATTTGCATCGAGCGTCGCGTGACGGCGGCATATTGTTCCTCGAAGGCGTGCGTGCTGGATTGCGCGATGAGCGCATTCAATGCATCACTGATAACTGCTGCTTCAACGGTTTTGTCCAGCCCGCGAATCTTGATGGCTCCGTTAGTGCTGATCTGATATTGCAATGCGTTGTGTCCGGCGACGAACACCGCATTGCCGGTCGCCGATATGCAGGTGAGCAAGGAGTTGGTGCCGTTGTTCGACAAAGCCAGATCGCCCATGCGACCGCCCCAGCCGGTGGTCGCGCCTTCACTGCCAGATGATTGCCATATTGATTGTTGGTCGTTATGCGAGAACAGCTTGGGTGGCAAACGCACCGATTGATTCTGATATTGCTGCAACGTTGTGGGTTCAACCAGTGGACCTACGTTCAATTGAACAGCGAGCTTCCCTGTATCGAACAATGCTTTTAATGGCAGCAGTGGTGGCGCCAATGCATATTGAAGATTGTCGGTGAGTGTTTGACTGACGACGGGTGTGAGCGCCGATGGCGTTAAATCATTGCGTGCCCAAGCAATCCCGGCACCGCCGCGAATCGCGTTGTACTTGGCATAGTTGGTAGCATCGTACGGCACCACCGTATTCGCATAGTCATTGCCACCGTATAAAAAGATGCACACCAATGCCTTGTAGTCAGTGGCATCAAATGCAGCTGCTTCGCCCATGGCGGCCAGATTAATCAGCATCGGTGTGGCTACACCCGCCATGCCAAGTTGTGCGGCCCGTTGTAACAAGGCGCGGCGAGTCCAGTTTGTGTGTAACAGATGGGCCATGATTACTTCTGCACCAGGTATTCGGGACAACACAGAATCAGATAGAAAGCGGTGCTGACAATCAGCTTCTTGGTGTTGTTGTCAGAGGTGGCAGTGACGCCAAACGAACCGAGTGTGGTTGCAATAAGATTGATTGTCGCAGGCGATAACTGATTGGCAGTTAGCAACAGATTCAGTTTTGCCAGTAACGTGGGCATATCATGCGCAATCGATAGCAGAGAAGCGTAAGTTGGTATGACATCCGTATAGCCTGAGCGTGTCACTATTTCCATGAAGTTGATATATCCCGCGACCGTTGATTCATTCACGATCTGGAATTCGGGTGCAAGTTTGTTACTGGTGCCGATGTTGCTGTTGGGCGGCGTATATCCGGGACGGAAAAAGTTGAACACTGATGGCGAGCGCAATGCGCTTTGCCCCAGGGCGTTCTCCGGTGAAGTCAAATCATAGATTTCGAATTTGCCACTGCTGGATGACACTTCTGCACTGCGTGCCCACTGCACGAATCGCAGTATCGGCTCGCGCAGTTTTCCGGAGTACGCATTGCTGTTGTCTGGATCGCTACGCGCTTCGGGATCGGTGAGGATGGCTTTCCATACTGCTTTCAAATCACCGCGTACATTGGCGCCATTGTTATTGAATGCCGAAGCCACGCGTTGCACATACGCGGGGGATGGATTGCTCGTTACCAATCGTTGAATCATTTGTTTTGCAAAGAACGGCCCCACGTTGGGATGATTGAACAGCGTATCCAATGCAATTTGCAATGCGGTTGCACCGGCTATGTTCGCGGGAATGCTGGTGCCCAGGAAGTTGACCGCAAGGTTTGAATGATTGCCAGGGTTAAGTCGCATCGGGTCAAGTGCGAAGTGGTTGCTCGGAATGGGGTAGCTTGCCCATGCGACTGTGGTTTGCGTTACGCGCGAGTAGTCATAGTCATAGCCAGTAAAGACTCGGGCAAGATTGGTTACATCGGATTGCGTGTAGGTTTCAATCGGGTTGCCACTGCCATTGAGCTTAAGTGAGCCATCCAGATTTAATTCGTACAGGCCGATGGTAAATAGCTGCATCACTTCGCGCGCGTAGTTTTCATCGGGCTGACGTCCGGTGACTGCATCTTCCTTTAGATTACCGCGTGTGTTCAGAAAGAAACCCATCGCGGCGTTCAAGGTTATCTTTTCCAACAGTGTGCGGAAGTTGCCAAAGGCATTGCCGACAAGAATGTCCCAGTATGCGGCAATCATGTAGGGTGGCCAGAAGGCATCAATAGGCGTCAGCGATACGACGAAGTATTCCGACATGGCGAGCGCGACACGTTTACGCATTTGATCTGGCGCAGTGATTAACTGGTTCCAGATCATGAAGTCGCCAAACTGTGGCCAGAAATAACTGAGATCAGATTTGATGGCGTTGTATCCCTGCGCATCCAGCCATGCCACACCGGTTGTACCCTGTGGCAATGCAAATTGATCATTTATCCAGTTGGTGTAGCCGCGGGATTTAACCGCAGCAATGTCGTTATCACTGGCGTTGAACTGTGCCTGCAATAAAAATCGCGCAGCTTGAGCATCGCTAACGCTAACTGCAGATGAAGAAGACGACGCAGAAGATGCAACGGAAGACGACGAGGAAGCAGCCGACGAAGAAGAACTGTTCGCACTCGATGATGAACCATTGCCCGAGCCGGAATCTGATCCGCCGCCACACCCCGCGAGCAACGTGGCTGCTACTGCCAAGCCTGCAATAGCAGTGCGATCTGACTGATTCGCAGGCTGTGTGACGGCATCCTTATGTTCATTTTCTATATTATTTTCGGCTGAATGGCCGCCACCATCGGCTGGCATAAATGCCTCCCCAAGTGTTCTTGTGTTAGCGCAACCTAATGCAACCACTCGCCAAACGCAATGTGTCGCAAGTAGTGCTGGATGACGACTTTCTTTAAACTGCGACCAGATCATCAAAAGACTCAATCTGAAACACGAGTCAAAGGGGAATTTATGCGCGCCTGTTTTCGTACAGTGATCACGGCTTTCTTTATATTGGCTTGCGGCATGGTAAACATTGCGAATGCGCAGAAGTTTCCGGATGTTGCCAAGACACCGCCAATGGGCTGGAACAGCTGGAATAGATTTGCCTGCAATATTAATGAGCAACTAATGCGTGAGATGGCGGACGCCATGATCACCACAGGCCTGAAGGACGCAGGTTATCTATATCTGAACATTGATGATTGCTGGCATGGCACGCGTGATGCCAATGGCTTCATTCAACCCGATCCACAGCGTTTCCCTTCTGGCATGAAGGCGCTTGCGGATTACGTGCACGGCAAGGGTTTAAAGCTGGGTATTTATTCTGATGCAGGCAATAAGACCTGTGGTGGTTATCCGGGTGGTCGTGGTCATGAGTATCAGGATGCCATTACTTATGCGAACTGGGGAATCGATTACGTGAAGTATGACTGGTGCGATACCAAGGGAATGGTCGCAGAAACTGCTTACACGACCATGCGGGATGCATTGAATGCTGCGGGTCGTCCCGTGGTGTTTAGCATTTGCGAATGGGGCGATAACAAACCCTGGGAATGGGCTGGGCCCATCGGACATTCATGGCGTACTACCGGCGATATCTATCCCTGTTGGGATTGCGAGATGAGTCACGGGCAATGGTCATCCTGGGGTGTGTTACGCATTCTTGATAAGCAGGCTGGCCTGCGGAAGTATTCAGGCCCGGGGCACTGGAATGACATGGATATGCTCGAAGTGGGCAATGGATTGACTGAAGCAGAGGAACGCGCGCACTTCAGTTTGTGGGCGATGATGAACTCGCCGCTGATCTCGGGCAACGATCTGCGAAGCATGAGTGAATCAACAAAACGAACACTGACCAATAAAGACATCATTGCACTTAATCAGGATGCGCTTGGCATCCAGGCTATTCGTTACATGGGTGGCACCAAGGTAGAGATCTACATAAAGCCATTGATGAACGGCGAGTGGGCGATGCTGTTCCTTAATCGTGGTGACGATGCAGTCAAATATGAATTCAAATGGAACGATCACCATCTTGAAGATGATTTGAACAAGCTGAATGTCTCGTTCAATAAGAACGTCTTTGACTGGACTGATCTGTGGAGTCACAAAGGAGGCACGACTGATGGTGTATTCAGAACAACAATTGCATCGCACGATGTGGTGGTGTTGAGGTTGAAGCCAAAGAGTTGAGTAGCTAATTATTCAGGGTCTTTGCGTAGTGCCTGAATCTCAAAGTCCCTCGCCCCTTGTGGGAGAAGGAATGAGGAAGAGGGTTCTCGATCACTAATAAACGACAACAACTAAGCTACTTTACTTTGCGGCGCAGTAGCTACTGATGTTGTCGTTAGCATGGCTGCGGCGTTCCTGCCGATCACGGGACTCATTGTCTCTGGCGTGCGATATCCAATTCTAAATCCGCCCCAGTGCTGTCCTTTTACATAGATGGGCGCAGAAACATCGTGCATGATCTCGCCCGTATCACGCTTATAAGTTTGTAACAGGAATGGTTCGCGATTTGATCCGCAACGCGATCCAGTGCGATCACCAAAGATACGCTTGGTACGATTGTTTGCGAGATCAGTATCGTATACGCCGGTTAACGGCTGCGAGTAACGACGATTGTGGGTGGGAAAGTAGCCGCGATCATCCACTGCGCCCGCATAGGCAACGTTGTTGTAACCATCGATGATGGGTTCCTGAATATCCGGCAATACCATGTCGGTGTAATCATCAAAGCGCGTTTTATATTTTGGCGGATTGGTGTTGGCGACAGGTTGATGATTGCGATCAAACAGATCTTCTATTGTGATACGTCCATTTGTCACGGCCTCTTCAAACAGACTACCAATGCGGCTTGCGGCATCTTGCGCCAAAGTGCGCATGGTTTGATGAATGTTCTCATCGCAGTAGGGCGTAAGGATCGCAAATATCTGCTCTGCCTTTTCAGCCAGCTTGAATACTGCCTCGGAGGCCAGTGGTACATCCTTGGCGCTACGTTCAATTCCATCCACCATGGTCTTCACTGAGCTTGAAATCTGCGATGCTGTGTTCGCGTGGGTGCGTGCCATGGACGCAATCGATTGCACCTGTGAGTTAGACTCTTCGGCCAGCGTGCGGATTTCATCCATCAATGTAACTGCGCGTTCCACTGGTGCTGTTGCTGCAGATACCTGTTCAGCTAATGTAGTCATGCTGCGTGCTGACATGTCAGCCTCATCATTGATCTCGCGCAGCATGCTGGCAATTTCAATGGTGGCTTCCTTGGTGCGTTGCGCCAGTAAGCGTACTTCCTGCGCAACGACGGTAAAACCACGGCCCGATTCGCCAGCACGTGCTGCTTCAACGGCGGCATTTAGCGCCACCAGATTAGTGCGCGTTGCAATGTCATTGATGACATCAGCGATGACTTGAATCTTCTTTGACTTCTGTTGTAACGCCGCCATCTTCTCTGATGCAGTAATCGCATGTTTGCGTGCGTCGCGAATAGTGGAGACGCTGTTGGAGATTTCGCGTCGACCGCGTGTACTTTCCTGAAACACCGAATTGGATGCGTTGGATGCGCGATCCGCTTTGCCTGCGATTGCCGTCACCGTTTCTGCAATGGTCATGGTGCTGCCGGAAATCTGATTGGCGATTTGCAGATCCGTCGAAATTTTTTTCTTCAGCGAGTCGAGGAAGAATGAGGTCTCGGCACCGCCGATCATGATGTGATCGACTTCTTCCGCAGCGCGGCTCGCAATGCGGTGACCGGATGCATTTTCGCGGCGTAACAGACGTGCGGCGAATATGGCGAGCATCGCGATGAACATGCCAAACAGCATCGTGCCCAGTTGTTGCTGCAACCAGTCAGCGCCAGCAAGGCTGATGAGCAGAACAATGGCAATGCCAGTACCGGCATGCTGTTTACGGGTAAAACCTTTGATCATGGAAAGCATTGACTAGGTCAGAAAGAGTTGGGGATCACTGCCGCGACTTTGCGGGGTGACATTCATATTTTCGGTATTTTTTGGCCAAACTTGAGGCTGACAGCATCATTGAAGGCTCAATCCCGCAACGCAAAACGATAAAAAGGCAGCGCGGCAAACCATTGCCGCCACGCGGCCTGAAAAGGTGTTTGCGTCACGGTTCTGCTACCATGCACCGCTTATCAAAACCTTTTCATCATGACTGACAGTATTACCTCTGCCGCCCAAGCCTCATCACCCTTGCTCAACGCTAAACGTGTTGTTGTCAAAGTAGGATCATCCCTGTTGGTAGAACGCGCCACGGGCCAGGTGCATCATGCGTGGTTGAAAACATTGGCGGCGGACATCAAGGCGTTGCGTGATCGCGGGCAGGAAGTACTGCTGGTGTCATCCGGTGCGATTGCGCTGGGTCGTCGTTCACTAGGATTGCCAACGGGCAAGTTGAAGCTGGAAGAAAGCCAGGCTGCTGCGGCAGTCGGGCAAATTCATCTCGCACATGCATGGAAGGAAGTGCTGGAGTTGCATCAACTTACTGTTGCGCAAATCCTGCTGACCTTTGGTGATACCGAAGAGCGTCGTCGTTATCTCAATGCACGCAGCACGTTGAACACGTTATTGAAGCTGGGTTCCATTCCAGTAATCAATGAAAATGACACGGTGGCTACCGCTGAAATTCGTTATGGCGATAATGATCGTCTTGCAGCGCGTGTCGCGCAGATGATTGGTGCTGACTGCCTGTTGTTGCTTTCTGATGTGGATGGCTTGTACACAGCCGATCCAACGCGTGATCCGTCCGCAAAATTTATCCCACGGGTGCAGGGCATTACTGCAGAAATCGAAGCGATGGCGGGTGGTGTTTCTTCTGATGTCGGTTCTGGTGGCATGGCTACCAAGGTCGCTGCTGCCAAGATTGCCGTTGCAGCGGGCTGCCACATGTGTGTGTCACTGGGCAAGGAGTTGCATCCGATCAAGCGGCTGGAACAAGCAGCACGTTGCACCTGGTTTTATCCCGATGAAAATCCAGCAACGGTACGCAAGCAATGGATTGCAGGCACTCTGAAGCCAGCTGGCGAGCTGTCCATAGATGAAGGCGCATTGAACGCCTTGACGCGTGGTAAGAGCTTGCTGCCTGCAGGCGTAACTAAAGTCGCCGGACGCTTTGAGCGCGGTGATGCGGTGCTGGTCCGCAGCAGCGATGGCGCCGAAGTGGCGCGCGGCTTGTCAGCTTATTCCAGTGATGATGCGGAACGCATTCGCGGTCGACAGTCCAACGAGATCGAGGCGTTGCTCGGTTATCGCGGTCGTGATGAGATGATTCATCGCGATGATCTGGTGGTGACCAAAGTTCAGTAGCCTCTTTATAGTTAATAGGCGGTTCAGAAACTCAATTTTCTTGCGCCAATTCCGGACGATGCTGATCCTCGCTGGTGTATTGCTGTATCTATTCAAAATCGCCATCAATACATCCATGCAGTCTCCGCAGAAACCTCCTATTTTTGACGGTTCTGAATAGTTGCATGCACTCTCACCGCTCGGTTAAGTTCTTCAGCTGCCTGCCAGACGAGCTGCATTCGCCTGACACTGCCTTTCCTGAAATTAAGACACACGGGTAGTTTTCTTCCCACTTTCTTCTACAATGGCAGCCCGCTTCTGTTTTCGTCGAGTTGCCTTATGTCCGCTGCATCCACTGTAGAAACCTCGTCGGCCGAAATGGGTTCCATCATGGAACCGATCGGTCGCGCGGCTGTTGAAGCATCGCGCGTACTGGCACAGGCCACGACTCAATCAAAGAATCAGGCTCTGCAAGCGATGGCGGCGGCGCTGCGTACACATGCAGCGGATATTCTTGCTGCGAATGCCAAAGACATGAGTGCAGCGCGTGAGCGTAACTTGAGTGGTGCACTGCTCGATCGCTTGTTGCTCGACAATAAACGCATTGAATCGATGGCGAAGGGTATCGAAGACATCATTCAACTCACTGATCCCATCAACAATGTCATCGCCGAATGGACGCGACCCAATGGCATGAAGATTCAACGCGTGCGCGTGCCATTGGGTGTCATCGGCATCATTTATGAAAGTCGTCCCAACGTCACCGCCGATGCAGGTGCGCTGTGTCTTAAATCAGGCAACGCAGTGATACTGCGTGGTGGCTCAGAAAGTCATCACTCCAGTCGCGCCATTCATCAATGTTTAATTGCTGGATTGAAAGCAGCAGGCCTGCCTGAAGCGGCGATTCAAATAGTGCCGGTGACGGATCGTGCTGCAGTGGGTTACATGCTGGCGGGCATGGCAGATTATATTGATGTGATTGTGCCGCGTGGTGGCAAAGGGCTTATTCAACGTGTGCAACAGGATGCACGCGTGCCGGTGATTGGTCACCTTGAGGGTAACTGTCACGTTTATGTTGATCGCGATGCCGATGTGAATATGGCATGCGAAATCGTAAAGAATGCCAAGATGCGTCGCACTGGTATTTGTGGTGCTGCTGAAACCGTGTTGTTTGATCAATCAGCCAGCGATGCGTTGATCGCGCCAGTTGTGCGCACCTTGCTTGATGCAGGTTGCGAGGTGCGAGGTGACGCGCATGTGCAGAAGCTGGACAAGCGCGTTATCGCGGCTAAAGAAGAAGACTGGTATACCGAGTATCTCGACTCTGTCATCGCTGCAAAAATGGTGAACGGTGTTGATGGCGCGGTGGCACATATCAGTAAGTATGGTTCAGCTCACACCGAGTCGATTGTTACCAGCAATGCGCAGCATGCCGAACAATTTCTGTCGACTGTTGATAGTGCGATTGTGTTACACAATGCTTCGACTCAATTTGCCGATGGCGGCGAGTTTGGCATGGGCGCGGAGATTGGTATTTCCACCGACAAGTTTCATGCTCGTGGGCCGGTGGGCGTTGAACAGTTGACTAGTTACAAGTATGTGGTGAGAGGTAGTGGTCAGCTTCGATCGTGAACTGATGGCAACACGACTGCGCTCGGCATATTGCGTTCGTACGGGGCTTCCACGTAATCGGTAGCGGTAAGACGACTCCAGAAGGTTACGATTTCTAGCATTGGGGTTAATATGCGATTGTGTTTTGCATCTGCGTTATTGATGTTGGCAGTGAGCGTGCAGTCGGCACAGGCTCAAGACGCCAAGACAAATTTCTTCAGCGCCATTCGTGCTGACATTGATCAAGCGCGCAAGGACAAGGTCGATGCGCTGGCTTATAAAACATTCGATAAGGCAGTGACTCAGTTGCAGGATGCGGAAAAAGACTTCGACAAGGGCAAGAAGCCAGAGCAAATCAACGAAGAGGTAAAACGCGCTCAGCAATCATTGAATGACGCGAAGCAAATCGCAGCCGTAACTCGCAAGGAGTTGTCATCTGTCATTAGTGCACGCGACGATGCGCTGACTGCAGAAGCGCCAAAGTATGCTCGTGAGTCCTGGCAATTGGCCGATGAACGATTCAAGGATGCGGTGGAGCGAATAGAGAAGAAAGATGTTGAAGGTGCGCGACGCAAAGGATCAGAGTCAGAGGTGTTATTGCGTGATGCAGAGCTTGCTGCAATCAAAGGCAACCTGTTGGGCGAAGCGCGTGGATTGATTGCACAGGCTGATCAAGCCAAGACAGCCGAATTTGCACCGCGCACTTTGACAGCAGCGAAGCGCTATCTTGCGCAGGCCGATCAGGAAATTACTCGAAATCGCTACGACAATACCGTGCCTAAGCAGTTGGCCTCGCAAGCTGTCTACGAAGCAAAGCATGCAAACTATCTGCGTGAACAGATTGCACCGTTGCTGCAAAAGGAAAGCATCAAGCAGCAAGGCATCGAGCAGGTAATGCTCGACTGGGAAGAGCCGATCAGAAAGCTGGCGGCAGAGTTGAATATAGAACCGCGCTTTGATCAGGGTTATCTACAACCGATGCAGAAGCTGAATGACAAGGTAGTTCAGCTGCAGCGCGAGCAGGCATCATTACGTCAGACAGTGCGCGACCGTGATGAGCAAATCGCCATGCTCAATGGTGAGATCAAGCAGTTGCAATCGCGACTGGGTGGCGAGTCGCAGGAACGGCTAGAGTTGCAAAAACGTTTAAGCACACAGGAACGTTTACGTGACAGCGTAGCGCGTATTGAAGGCATGTTCAGCGCTGATGAAGGACGCGTTTTCCGCGAAGGGAATAGCCTGACAATGTCGATTACTGCTATCAGCTTCCGTGTGGGCAAAAGCACCATCGAGCCGGATGCGTTTCCTGTGCTGGCAAAAGTTGGCGAGGCGTTGAAATTATTTCCCGACGCCACGCTAGTTGTTGAGGGTCATACCGATGGACAGGGGAACGATTCAGCCATGTTGCTGTTGTCGCAAGATCGTGCCGACGCGGTACGACAATACTTGATTACCAATCTGGGTATTAATGCCGAGAAAGTTTCTGCGGTGGGTTACGGCAAGCAGCGGCCTATTGCATCCAACGATAGCGAATCGGGGCGCGCACGTAATCGTCGCATTGATATCGTGATGAAGATATCGGGTAACTAACGCGCGTCGTTGCCATGAAAAAGCACATCATCATTGTCGGTGTGCTTCTTTTGTCCGGAATGTGTCTATTTATTCTCGCTGGATCTTCAGCCTCACTTCCGACAGGTGTCAGGGCAACTAAAATCGTTGTAGATAAAAGTCGTCATGTCATGACGCTGTACGCGAACGATACCGTACTGAAAACATATCAAGTTGCACTCGGGCGCGGTGACGGAATGGCCAAGGAGCGCGAGGGCGACAATCGAACGCCGGAAGGCAATTACCTGATTGATAGCAAGAGTAGTGACAGCCAGTTCTATAAGTCCCTGCATATTTCTTATCCTTCTGCAGAGAATATAGCCCGAGCGAAAGCTAATGGCTATTCGCCCGGCGGTGCAGTGTTGATACATGGTCTGCGTAATGATCTTAAGTGGATCGGTCGGCTGCATGTGCTCAAAGATTGGACTCGCGGCTGTATTGCCGTGACCAATGAAGAGCTGGATGAGATATGGAGAGTAGTTCCTATTGGTACGCCGATTGAGATCAAGCCGTGATTCACGCATTGCCTGGAATGGGAGGAGATCACCGGATGTTTAACCGTGAATGGTTGACGCTTCCGGATTTTATTGCGCATGACTGGGTGCAATACGGCGGTGAATCGACCATCTCCAATCTGGCGCATTCTGTTTGTAAATCAAACATGATTAAAGATGGAGATATCCTGATCGGTGCGTCGCTTGGTGGTATGGTGGCTTGCGAGATTACGAAGATCAGGAAGATTCCGCAGTTATTTCTGGTGGGCAGCGCAGTACATCACAATGAAGTTAATCACTTACTTGCGACGCTCAAACCGCTGCTCGCAATTACTCCGCTCACTTTGATGAAATCGTTGGCGGCAAGATCGCCATCGCCACTGCTGCAAATGTTTGGAGGGACTGATATTGCATTCATGCGTGCAATGAGTCGCGCCATCTTTGAATGGGATGGACTGGGCACAACGACAACAAAAGTGCATCGAATCCATGGGATGCATGACTGGATTATTCCACCGCCTTCACAAGCTGACTTGCTGCTTGATGGCGGACATCTGATTTCCATGACGCATGCAAAGGTGTGCACTGCTTACGTGGCGAAATTTGTGTCAATTAATGGTTGAACGCTTCAGGCTGCGCGACTAACATGCGACCCTATAAAAATCGCGCAAGTTATAAGGAGCGCATGCATGAGAAAGATCATCTTGGCAGCAAGTCTGCTCGTGGCGGGGATAGTC
>DATAHE010000211.1:0-2168 GCA_036263355.1 Steroidobacteraceae bacterium
CGGAACCCTTCGACTAGCTCAGGGCGAACGGAAGCGGAAAACGTCAACTCTAAATCCGTTCGTGGTGAGCCTGTCGAACCATTCTGGAAATCCTAAGAACCGTCCGACAAACTCAGGATGATCGGGTGCTTAATTCGAACGGTAGCTACTAATTCTTCTCCGTCTCCATCCCCGGCAGCTTCCAGTTGGGATCCAGTTTGCCATCAACCAATGCAATGCGACGATCAGTACCGCTGGCAAATATAGGATCGTGTGTCACCGTGACAACGGTCTTGCCTTTCTCAGTTGCAAGATCGCGAAGGATTTGTCGAACGGTTGCAGCAGAGTGTGTATCAAGATTACCAGTGGGTTCATCAGCGAGAATCAGCAAAGGATCATTCGCCAGCGCACGTGCAATGGCAACGCGTTGACGTTGACCGCCAGACATTTGATCGGGTCGCTTGTGCATGTGCTCTGCAAGACCGAGATCGCTTAATAGCTGTTGGGCGCGTTGTTGAATCTCATCGATTGACAAGCGTCCTAGACGAATCATGGGAAGCTTCACGTTATCCAGCGCAGTAAATTCTGCCAATAGAAAATGAAATTGAAATACAAAGCCAAGTTTGGCTAGCCGTACATCGGCTAATGCATCCTCGTCATAGCCCGAAGTATCTTCACCATCCAGCCAGATATTGCCGCTGGTAGGGGCGTCAAGTAATCCAAGTAAATACAGCAATGATGATTTACCTGAACCAGACGGCCCCATGATGGCAACAAACTCGCCGTGTCTAATATCCAGACTGATGTCATTCACCAGCGTAACCGGAATGGTGGTCGGCAACACGCGAACCAGATTTTGTGCACGCAGGAGGATGGTATCGCTCATGCCGCACCGCGCAGAATATCGACGGGGTGCAGGCGACCACCTTTGCGTGCAGGCAAGTACGAAGCACCAATCGATGACAGCATCGCAAAGCCAACTGCAATAAGAAACTGATCCACGCCTGTGTACAGTGGTAAATGCACAGGCTCACTGGAAATGAACGGCGATTTCAATGTGATCTGACCAAGCAGCCACATCAGTCCCAGCCCCAGCATCACGCCCATGGAGCTGCCGATGAATCCGACAATCACGCCCTCACTCACAAAGATTCTGCGAATGTCACGTGCGTGAAAGCCCATTGATTTCATGATGGCGATGTCGCGATGTTTTTCCATCACGATGGTGGAGATGGTGTTGTAAATACCAAAGGCTGCGACGATGAGAATCGCAGTGACCACGCTGTACATGATGATGTTACGGATGAATAACACATTCATGATGTCTTCGGAGGCTTCGAGCCATGACAGCGATTTATAACCTATGCGCTGTTCAATCACGCTGGCTACATCGCGTGCCTTGTATGGATCATTCAGCTTGATGACAAAGCGATTGATGCGATTAGGTCGATTCAACAAGGTCTGCACGCGCTTGAGCAATGCATAAGTCTGACTTTCGTCATAGGCGGCGTTGCCGGTGCGGAAGATACCGACGATCTTCATCACGCGCACCACGCCATCTGCGGTCGCGACATTGAGATTACGACCCATTGCCAGTTTGAATTTATCGATCAGTCCTTGACCGACAATAATGCCATTGGGGTTGGCGTTTAATGCATCGAGTGACCCGGCGATGATCTTGTCTTCTATCGTCGAAACCTGTCGCATCGTCGCAGGAATAATGCCGGTGAGTGACACCGCCTGAACGCGACCAGCAAACGTAAGTACCACTGAGCCGGTGAGTATGGGCGCGACTTTCAATCCACCTGATGATTGATCCAGGGATTCAATGAAGGCCAGCTTTTGCTGATGACCACGAATGCCACGCACTTCGGTTTGTGGTTTGACGTTACGAACGTTCACTGCCGCGTCAGGCCATTGCAGCGTGGCGGGTTGAACATCGGCGCCGCGATATTCATCGGACACAGTGATGTGCGGACTGTTATCCACCAGACGTTTAATGAAGTCTGCTTCTGAGCCGCGCATCAATGATGAAACAGCAAGGAAGAACGCCGTACCCAACACAATGCCCGACAGCGACACTAAAGTCTGACGCTTGCGCGCCATGAGGTGAGTGACTGCGATGTTGAGTGACAAGGGCATGATTGAACCTATCTCAAAACTACTGTGGGTGGATGACCACCCCGCCC
>DATAHE010000212.1:0-11273 GCA_036263355.1 Steroidobacteraceae bacterium
TTGTCATCCGTTAGTCGGCCACGGCCTTGCAGGCTATCCATCACGCCTTGCAGACGTTCACTCAGCTTGTCAAACACGTTTCACCCGGGGAGTCGCGGAAATAACGGCAATGTTAGCCGTTTGTGATGCGCGACGGCACCTAAATATGACATCATCTACGCAGGATCACTTCTACAAAAACACCGTGCTCGCATTCACCGTTCTTATCATGTATCTGAGCGCCGGCCTGTGGCTGATGTTCGGCGCTATTCACAAAAGCGCCAGCTCGCATGGCAAGCATGTCGCCGGTTTGGCGCTGGCCGCGATAGGCTGGTTTGCACATGGCTATGCGTTGTGCGAATCCGTATTTCGCGGGCCTGCGCTGGCGCTGAGCGCCACCGACACCGCATCCATCATTGGCTGGGCCATTGCAACCATCGCGATTCTCGTTGCATTCCGTCGCACTCGTTTCGATTTAATTAGCGGCTGTTTGCTGGTGGCCGTGGGCATAGCTGCCGCCGTTACCAACGACAGCTCGCGTGATTACGCACTGAGCCAGCATGGCTGGCAGTTGCTTACTCATGTTCTTTTATCCGTCATTGCATATTCGTTGATTGCCATCGGCGCAGTACTGGCCATTGCACTATCGCTACTTGATCGTCGCTTGCGATCCCATCGCCCACTCGGATTACTGTCTGCGCTACCATCAATTGAGGCGATTGAATCAGGCATGTTTCAAGCTCTAGTGGCCGGGTTCGTACTGCTTTCCTTTGCGCTATTCAGCGGTTTCATCTTTGTAGAAAACCTGTTCAGTCAACATCTAATTCATAAGGTGGTGCTGTCCTGTGTTGCCTGGTTGATTCTCGCGGTGCTTTTCTTTGGTCGCTGGCGTTATGGATGGCGCGGACAGAAGGCCGCGAAATGGGCCATCAGCGGTTTCACCTTACTATGCCTGGCGTACTTCGGCGCAAAAATCGTGCTGGAAGTGTTTTTGAACCGTCATTGGGGTTAGTTGGGCCTAGACGGGCCCTTCCACTTGCCGTTGCCCAGACACAAGTGAGACTATTGGCCCTTCTTTGGTAACAGGGCTGATGATTCCTTGAGCGACGTTTCCACCGGTTCGCTGCTGCTTATTGTGCTTTTAATGATCGTCGTGTCGGCATTTTTTGCCAGCACCGAAACCGCATTGATGAGCCTTAATCGTTACCGCCTGCGTCATAAAGCACAATCTGGCAATCGCAGCGCAAAACTTGCAGAACATCTGCTTTCACAACCTGATCGTCTGATCGGCGTCATTCTGCTTGGCAATACTTTCGCAAACTTTGCGGCGGCATCACTGGTCGGCACGGTCGGCTACAAACTCTATGGCGAGCCGGGCTTTGCCATTGCTACGTTGATCGCATCGATCATCATGTTCATTGTCGGCGATCTGGCGCCGAAAACATACGGCGCGCTGTATCCCGAACGACTCGCGCTGCCAGCAACATGGGTCTATGTTGTTCTCAACAAAATTTTATACCCTGTTATCTGGTGCGCCAATCTTGCTTCAAACTCATTACTGCGTTTGATTGGTGTCAGTGCGAGACAGTCTTCTTCACATTCCCTTAGCAGCGATGAATTGCGCACACTGGTCGCAGAAGCCAACACCATCATCCCCAGTCGTCATCAACGCATGCTGGTCAGTATTCTCGATCTTGAGAAAATCCATGTCGAAGACATCATGATTCCGCGTAACGATATTGCGGCGATCAATGCCAATGATGAGTGGGACGATATTCTCGAACAGCTACGTACCAGCCCGCACACTCGCCTGCCGGTATACGAAGATTCGCTGGATAATGTCATCGGCATGCTGCATCTCAAGTCGGTTGCACAAGCACTGGCGCATGGAGATCTCGACAAGGAGAAGCTGGTAACACTCGCGAAGTCACGCGAGCCCTTTTTTATTCCCGAAGGCACGTCACTGAACACACAGTTGCTAAATTTTCAACGTAACCGTCGTCGCATTGCGCTGGTGGTCAGCGAGTACGGTGATGTACAAGGCATCGTGACTCTGGAAGACTTGCTCGAAGAAATTGTTGGTGAATTCACCACTGACCCGGCTGCATTGCATCGTGAAATACACGACGAGAAAGATGGTAACTATGTAGTCGCAGGCAGCATCAGTATTCGCACACTTAACCGTACGCTGGGCTGGACTTTACCCACCGATGGCCCACGCACATTGAACGGACTGATTCTGGAATATCTGGAAACCATCCCGGAACCCGGCACGGCATTACGTCTTGGTAATTACGCGGTAGAGATCATGCAGATTGCCGATAACACGGTGAAGACCGCGCGTATTCGAGTAAGCAACGACACGACGATCACCAAAAAAAGCTAATCCCATCCATTAGCCTGTTTTCTCTATGTAATGACAGCGACACCACGCCCGCTGCTAACAACCACAATCAAGCATTATCATATGCAGGAACTTCTTGCCTCCACACGACTCCATGACTTGTAACTGACAACAACCGGCCCGTTGCGTTACGATTTGCGTTACCATTAAATTAATCAGACAAATCCAACGTTTAAATCATTGCGGGGGCAACCTATGTCATTGCTTGGCTTTATCCCGGCTCGCGTCAACAAAATAAAACTCGGTCTCTTCACCATGGGACTGATCATCAGCAACATGGCAGCCGCTGCGGAGGCGACTCCGCCCTATCTTGATTTGAATCGAAGTTTCGAAGATCGTGCCGCCGATCTTGTAAGCCGCATGACGCTAGAAGAAAAAGTACTGCAGATGGGAAACGCCGCGCCCGCGATTCCCAGGTTGGGTGTGCCGGAATATGAATGGTGGAATGAAGCACTGCATGGCGTAGCGCGCGCCGGCAAGGCAACGGTGTTTCCGCAAGCGATTGGTCTTGCCGCAACTTTTAATCCGGCCTTAGTCAAGGATATGGCAACCGTCATCAGCGATGAGGCACGCGCCAAGTATCACGAAGCCTTGCGTCATGATGAACATGCTCGCTATCAAGGCCTGACATTCTGGTCACCGAACATCAACATCTTCCGCGATCCACGCTGGGGTCGCGGTCAGGAAACTTATGGTGAAGATCCATTTCTGACCTCACGCATTGGTGTTGCCTTCGTCACCGGATTGCAAGGCGACGATCCTGTTTATCGCAAAGTCGATGCGACTGCGAAACATTATGCGGTGCACAGTGGCCCGGAAGCAGATCGTCATCATTTTGATGTGCACCCCTCCGAACGCGACTTATACGAAACCTACCTGCCCGCATTCAAAGCATTGGTACAGGAAGGTCATGTGGCATCCGTCATGGGTGCATACAACCGCGTCAATGGTGACTCTGCCTCTGCCAGCAAAATGTTGCTGCAGGATATCTTGCGCAAGGACTGGGGCTTCAAAGGCTACGTCGTATCAGATTGCGATTCGATTGAAGATATCTTCAAGCATCACAAAATTGTTGATACCGCCGAGAAGGCTGCAGCATTGGGCGTACTTAATGGCTGCAATCTGGATTGCGGCAAGACTTACGACTCCCTCGCAAATGCAGTGAAACAAGGTTTGATCAAGGAAAGCGAGATCGATGCGTCACTGCGTGAATTATTCCTGACGCGATTCAAGCTGGGCATGTTCGATCCACCAGAGCGTGTGAAGTGGGCACAGATTCCATTCAGCATGAATGATTCGCCAGCGCATGATCAACTAGCACGTAAAGTTGCACAGCAATCTATTGTGCTGCTCAAGAATGGCAATGCGGGTAAGAAGCCTTTGCTGCCACTATCAAAAGACCTGAAGTCGATTGCGGTGATTGGTCCTACCGCCGATGAGATCATGTCATTGCTGGGTAATTACTACGGCACACCATCGAAGCCCGTCACTATTCTGCAAGGTATCCGCGATGCGGGTGGCAAGAACACCAAAGTTGTTTATGCGCGCGGCGCAGATCTTGTCGAAGGCCGTGAAGAGCCGCGTGCAGCGCCAGTGATCGATGCGCAATACTTGCGTCTGGATGCGACATCCAGTGAACATGGATTAAAGGGAGAGTACTTTGCAAACAAGGACCTTAGCGGCAAGCCATTGATGACGCGCGTAGATTCGCGCATTTCATTCCGATGGGATCGCGGCTCTCCTACTGATGATCTGGTTGCACGTGGTGAACTGAGTCATGACAAGGCTATCCCCAGTGATAACTTTAGTGTTCGCTGGACTGGTGTGTTAACACCACCGACCAACGGCAACTATGAATTGACCATCGGATCAAACGATGGTGCTCGTTTATATATTGATGATGAATTGCTGATTGACAATTGGGAACTCAGCCCACGTCTTAGCAGCAAGAGTGTTTTCAAAAACCTGCAAGCGGGAAAGAATTACAAGCTGCGCGTTGAATACTTCGAAGATATTCGCGATGCAGAAGTGCGTCTCGCCTGGCGTTTACCTGGTGCCAAAGCGCCGTTCGATGAAGCATTGGATGTTGCTCGGCAATCGGATGTCATCATCTACGTCGGTGGTTTGACCAGCGACGTGGAAGGCGAAGAAATGAAGACCAACTTCCCCGGTTTTGCTGGCGGCGATCGAACTGATATGAAACTGCCATCGTCACAGCAGAAACTACTCGAAGCACTGCAAGCAACGGGCAAGCCCGTGGTGATGGTATTGACTACAGGCTCTGCATTGTCAATTGACTGGGCGAAGGAAAAAATTCCCGCCATCCTGGTCGCTTGGTATCCGGGCCAACGCGGCGGCACTGCAGTTGCGGATGTGCTGTTCGGAGACAGCAATCCTGCAGGCCGATTGCCAATCACTTTCTACAAGTCAGATGCCAAACTGCCTGCGTTTGATGACTACAACATGGAGGGCCGCACGTATCGATATTACAAGAATGCCGTGCTGTATCCCTTTGGCTATGGTTTGTCATACACGCAATTCAAGTACAGCGATCTGAAGCTCGACAGCACCAGTGCCAAGTCAAGCGACACGATCAAGGCATCATTAACTGTCACCAACAGCGGCAAAGTCACCGGTGATGAAGTGGTACAGCTGTATGTGCACGGACTTGGGAATGCGCATCAGCGTGCAATCAAGGATCTGCGCGGCGTCGAACGCATTACGTTGAAGCCCGGTGAATCGCGCAGGGTGGAGTTCAGTATCAAGCCAGATCGCGACATGACGTATTACGACGTAAACAAGAAAGCATACGCGGTCGATGCAGGTGCATATGAAATCCAGCTTGGCGCGTCTAGCAGCGACATCCGTTTGAAACAGACATTGAAAGTCAATTGACGATATGGTCAGATTACGCGGACTGTTCACGGTCCGCGTAATCGCCCGGGTAATTCGCAATGCTGGAAAGAATCATCGAGAAGCTTTTATTTGGTAGCCGCTGGCTTCTGGCTCCCGTGTATGTGGGCATGTCGCTGGCACTGGTTGCACTGGGTTACAAGTTTTTCCAGACTCTGTTCCATGTCTTTGGAACGCTTCATTCGCTATCAGAGTCGTCACTGGTTCTGGAGCTACTGGCGATGATTGATATGGGTCTGGTCGGCACGTTGATTGTGATGGTTACCTTCTCGAGCTATGAAAATTTTGTCTCGCGGCTTGACGTGGGTGGCGATGTCGACAAACTTGGCTGGCTCGGCAAACTGGATGCCAGCTCTTTGAAGTTGAAGGTCGCCGCTTCGATCGTGGCCATCTCCTCCATCCATCTGTTGAAGATGTTTATGAATATCACCGGAGAGGAAAAAAGCTTCAGCCCTGAGGCATTGATGTGGGGCGTGATTATTCACCTAACATTTGTAGTGTCCGCTGTATTAATGGGCGTCCTCGACAAAATGTCGTTTGCCTCGCATAGAGAACACTAGGCCGATCAATTGGTTTGAGCTATACGTGTGGCAGATCGAACTGACAACACGAGGCAGAACATCGCTGTAATGAAAATAATTCCTTTGACGGCAATAACGATGCCATTGGGGACTCCTGAAACGTCGGTTGTATTCTTTAACTGACTGAAAAAACTTCCATATATACCGCCACATAGAATTGCCCAAGCTACACATAGAAGCACCAAACCGCCGCGCTTTTGCTTCACGACGGCATTTGCAGCGTAAAGCAGCAAGGCTCCAATCAGAAAATCATCCGCATACGCGGGCAAATCACTGAAGTCAGTTCTTCTTCGACAAACCTCAAGGACTGGAAGTGCTACGCCGAGCACATAAGCGCCAACCACCTCCATACGCTTTGTCGTCATCTGTTTTCTGGTGTCTTCTGTGCTGCGAATATAAACAAGCCGATTCCTACCATCAGCGCCATGTCCGCAACATTAAATATCCCGGTTCGCAACCAGCCAATGCCAACATTCATAAAGTCGGTGACATGACCATCGTTGGTAACGCGATCAATCCAGTTGGCAAAACCACCTGCAGAAATCAACGTCAGACCAATTACCTGATTTCGACTGATATCTCGCATCAATAACGCGGCGATCAATGCAACCAAGCTGACAAGAAGTGCGACAGTGCTGAATAACGTCCTGCGAACACTCTCCGGCAACTGCCCACCAAGACTCAGGAACGCACCAGAATTCTCAGCATGCGTCAGTCGAACCGTATCGTGCAGCCATGAATAACTCACACCGACAGAAATCTCCGCGCGCACCACTATCTTGGTTGCCTGATCAATGCCGACACAACAAATGAACACCATGGCAATCAACATTATCTTTCGTAGCTGCATGATTTTTAGTTAGTGAACATCCAATTCAAATTTCTCAGACTGTACAGTGCCAAGCCACACTTTTTTATGCTTCAGTGCACGCCCGGACTCATCAAGATAGTCGTTGCGTTCACTAACCCACTCAGCAATCGCAACATACTTTCCGGGACGCAACACAAAGCGATATGGACCTATACGCCCTTCAACATACCCGTCTTCACGATGTAGATCAATTTTCATCAGGGGCAAACGCTGACCCGGCGGAAGTGGAACGTAACTCTCTTTCCCATAAACCGTGTTGTCAAATTTCTCGCGTGAGCGCTCATCGAAAGCTTCCACTTCATTTCCATTGAGGTGAAACAACCGAAGCTTTGCCGGTTGACGCTGCGAGTCAATAAACACATATTGAGTCGATGTCGAGACATTGACCAACGATGCCTTGTCACCGGGTTCAATATCAATCTTGAATGGTATAGAGCTTCGCGACATGACCATACCTTTGTCGTCAGCGACCACCATCAAAGGCCACAACGCAAACATCAATACAGAAAATCTTGATAGATACCCACGACTTACTTCGTAAATCATGAAAACTCACGTTACCAGTGATCCGATTGAATCAGGATTACCACGGACTGATTCACGCAAGCTCAATACCCTGCGCGGATAGCGGTAGTGACCTGATGGGTTTGCCATTCAGCGTTGCCAGCGCATTCACTAATGCAGGCACAATAACCGGTGTAGCGGGCTCGCCCACACCAGTAGGCTTGTTAGTCGATGGCATGATATGCACCTCAACTTCCGGCATCTGATTCATGCGCAACACAGTGTAATCATCGAAGTTACTTTGCTGAACGTGACCATCTTTAAGCGTAATTGCACCAGTGAGCGCGGCCGACAGACCGTAACCGATACCTGACTCCATTTGCATTTCAACGACATTGGGATTGATTGCCAAACCACAATCCACTACACAGGTAACGTGCTCTAGCTTCATCTTTCCGTTAACACGACGCACACGCGCGACCTGACCTACCACTGTGTTGAACGATTCGTGCAATGCCATACCCAACGCAACATTGGACTCGCGCTCCTTCTTCCAGCTGGACTTCTCAAGCAATGTATTCAATACACCAAGATGACGGGGTTGCTTCGTGAGTAACTTACGACGTAACTCAAATGGATCTTGTTGCGTCGCACGGGCGATATCATCCAAAAAACATTCGACCGCAAATGCCGTATGCGTTGATCCCACGGAACGCCACCACTGTGTTGGCACTTGCAATTCCGGCGTATGCGCATCAACACTCAAGTTAGCGATGTGATAAGGCAGGGTCTTGATACCTTCGACCGAAGCTCCATCCACCTCGCCCTTCTTTAACCAGTTGGTTCCGCTTAACACGGATTGACCTACGACACGATGATGCCAGGCAATGATATTGTTTTGCGCATCCACCCCTGCTTGTACGCGATGTACAAACATCGGTCGATAGAATCCAGCACGCGTATCTTCTTCACGTGTCCATACCAGTTTGAGTGGGACAGAAAGATTAGCAGCCTTGGCAATCGCCACTGTTTCAACCACATAATCTGATAATGCATTGGCGCGACGACCGAAGCTGCCGCCCGCATACAACTGATGGATCCTTACCTTACTCGGTGGGATATCGAGAAACTCCGCGATGACGCCTTGATCGTTCGTCTGAAACTGTTCGCCATTCCAGACTTCACATTCACCAGCGCCAATGCGTGCCACACAATTCAATGGCTCCATCGAGCTATGCGCCAGATACGGCACTTCGTAAACGGCTTCGAAGGTTTTTGCGGCGGACTTCAAGGCCTGTTCAACATTGCCATCGTTACGAACAGATTGGCCGGGCTTTTGTGTCAACGCGCGATACTCTGCAAACAGTTCTTCCGAGCTACGCTTGAATGCCTTGCTCTCATCCCATTCTATCTGCAATGCATCGCGACCCTGCTTCGCGCTCCAGAAATCGGTGGCGATCACGGCAACGCCGCTACGTGCAGCTGTTTTGAAAGGCACCACAGCCTGCACACCTTTAACGGCCTTTGCTTTTGTTGCATCAAAACTTTTTAGAACCGCACCGAAACGCGGTGGATGCGCTACCGCTGCGGTAAGCATGCCAGGCAACTGGATGTCCTGCGTAAACACCGCACGACCCGATGATTTCTCTCTGGCATCAATTCGTTGAATGGGTTTGCCAATCAAGCGATAGTCTGCTGCCTTCTTAGGTTTCGCATCTGTCGGCATCGGCAATTTGGAGGCCACATCCACCAGCTCGCCAAAGTGCGCTGATTTGCCAGAGGCATGTGATATCACACCATTTTGAATCATGATTTCGCTTGCTGACACACTCCATTGTTTCGCAGCGGCGTTGATCAACAATGCACGTGCTGTAGCACCTGCCTTCTGCAATTGTTCAAATGAGTTTGCTATCGAACCACTGCCACCCGTACCTTGTGACGGACCCCATTGCAGATTGTTGTACAGCTTCGCGTTAGCAGGCGCGCCTTCAACTCGAACGTCGCTCCAGTTGGCATCCAGCTCTTCCGCAACAATGGTGGCGAGTCCGGTATACGTCCCCTGCCCCATCTCCAGATGTTTGGAGATGACAGTGACGAGATTGTCCTGTCCAATTCGAATAAATGCGTTGGGCTCGAGTACATGCACAGCACCCGCGGCTTTCTCTGCTGCGCTGATACCCCACGGCAAGAAGAATGCAACGGTTAGCGCACTACCAGCTTTCAGCAGATCGCGGCGAGTTGTTGCTGAAGTGTGATCATCTGAACTCGATTCAGTCTGCATTGCTTGATGAGAGGCTGGTTTATTGAGGTGATACATGATGCTCTCCTTCATGCCAGTGCAGCTGAAGCGCGTTTGATGGCGCGACGGATGCGTGGGTAACTTGCGCAGCGACAGATATTGCCCGACATCGCCGCGTTGATTTCATCATCAGTGGGATGTTTATTGCTGCTCAACAAGGCCGTCGCGCTCATGATCTGGCCGGACTGGCAGTAACCACATTGGGCAACACTCTCGGCAATCCACGCATCTTGCACAGCCTTGCCCACAGCATTGCCGTCGACCGCTTCGATGGTGGTAATTTTGGCACCGGCAACAGCCGAAACAGGCAGTACGCAGCTACGTGTTGCAGCGCCGTTAACATGTACAGTGCAGGCACCACACAATGCCTTACCACATCCGTACTTGCTACCCGTTAAATGTAGGTGATCACGTAGCGTCCATAACAGTGGCGTTGACGGATCAACATCTACGTTCAGGTCCTTGCCATTGATATTGAGCGTAACCATGGAAACCTCGCGAGCATGCGTGACATGAAGCCATGACAATACTCCAAATCGAAGTTTCGTTGAAGCGTTTTCAACTGATACGTCGGCACATTAAATTGCGGAGAACCATAAATGAAAAAGCCTGCCACTGAATAGCAGGCTTTAATCTGGAACAAATCAGTCAACCGACGAATCAATCAATACGCGAGTTACTGCCTCGACGCTTGTTGATACGAATCACCCATGACTGGTTACCAATCCGCACCTGCACCTGCATTGGCAGCACTACCGAAGGCGAATTACTAATGACGAAAGTCTTGGTCGATGGTTCATATTGCAACCAGTCCGGAATCGGACCACCAGACATTGTCATTAACGACACCGTTTCACCATTTGCCGTGTCCGCCACCAGTCGTGGCAGTGAGAAGGCAAACCCTTGCGCATATTGGTCGCTACCATCTGGCACAGATACCGAGATCACGCCACCGCGTCTTGTCGACGGGATGCTGACCAGCTGCACTTCGACATCGCCCAGTTGAGTATCACGTGCCGAACGTCCTTTCAGGATCACGAACACGCCGGGCAGTGTATCGCTGGTCCTGAGGTTACCACCCAGGTTGCCGGCAGGCACATAGACAGCATCGTCCACTGCTGCAGGGCTATCACCGATCGTCGTTGGCATGGATGGAATCGTCACACTCGGTACCACCGATGCACCGTTACCATTCACACCCGTGTTCGTGGTATTGAGCACGGCAGGCAGATAATCCACCACCACATCGGTTGGTGTGTTGCTCTGATTAGTCGGTGTGATATTGGCGCGTGCCGTGGTGGTGCCGCTTACGATGTAGTTAGCCGCGTCAACGCCCGTCAAATCAATACCGGTCACATCAATCAGCTTGTTGGTGCCTGGAGCTTCGCTTTCAAAGTTCGCAGCGGCATAACCAACATTCAATGCATCACCCGTTATGCGGTTATCCGTGAAGAACACCGTTGCATTGGTATTACCGTCGTAAACCTTGTCAACACCAGATGCAGTAACCGCCAACTGTGCTGCAGTGATATTTGCCGACGCAACCGCAGTAGCATTACCCAGAGTGTAATTACCACCATCAGGGCCACCGATGCCAATGCCACTGACATTAATCTGTTTGGCGGTACCAACATTCTTGTCATTAAACGCTGCGTTGTTGTAAAACAGGCTGACGACATCGTTGCCGAAGTGGTTATCACTCAAAGCCACGGTGGCATTGGT
>DATAHE010000213.1:0-2455 GCA_036263355.1 Steroidobacteraceae bacterium
TGGTCTGCGTGGGGCCTGTTCGGTAATGGGAGCTACGTTAAAGGCAAAAAGATTCCAACTGGTGCAGAAGAAGGTTTCGAATACAAAGGTCCTTCTGCAAATCTCGGTGTTGATAAGCGCTTGAACCAGAACTGGGTCATCGGCGGCATGGTCGGCTATCAAAAGCAAAGTCTCGACTTCACGCCCTTCAATGGCAATCTCGCTGTTGGTTCCTCCGACCTTACTGGCATTTCGGTGATGCCCTATGTGATGTTTGAGTCGGATCACTGGTATCTCAATCTTTCGCTGGGATATCAGCACATGAGTTTCGATACAGATCGACTGGTGAACTACGGCACGCAGCCGGCGACCCCACTGCCAGTTACCGTCACGGTATTGCATCAAGCCAGTGATCCGAGCAAGGCAACCGCAACCAGCTTCTCGAGTTTTGACACGCTGGGCTTTTCAATGCGTCCAGTTGCTGCCTGGGTCATCGAGCCTTCACTGTCATTTGATTACCAACACGTCTCGATTGGTCAGTTCACCGAGCAAGATCCAAATAATCAGGGGTTCTCTTTCCTGGTGGACAGCCAGACCATCAACTCACTGGAAGCGATTCCGGCACTGCGTACTCAATACACCTTCACACCTGGCTTCGGCGTATGGACTCCTTACGTGGATGTGCAATGGCACCATCAATTCAACACGAATCAACGTACTGTCAACGCGTTGTATGCTGGCGCGCAAAACGTATTGACATCGGCAGCGAGCTTCAGCATCAAGACGGATGAACTTGATCCATGGTACCAAGTGTATTCGGCCGGTATATCCGCTGTATTGCGCGGCTCTTCAGCCGGCGAAACGCACAACTCTGGTGGCTTGCAAGTGTACCTGGCTTATCGCCAGTTCGAAGGTTTGAAGAACTATGAACAAAAAGTCTACGCAGCGGGCTTTCGTTACGAATTCTGATTTTTAGTTCTGATTTTTGATCGCAACTTTCCGCTGCAGCTTACGCCACTGTTTCATTGAAGCAGCGGCGTTTTCTTTGCTGCCAATCAATGGATTGATCAGTGGTGAGATAGAGGGCAATTCGCGAGTGTGCCGATCGCACGAATGAATTCGGTGAATGTTACTTACTACTGGATTGCCCGATACTAACGCGCTGCAGTCCTGCCGAACGAGCGTTGCGCAATGCCACCAATGCGCGTGCGATAAATTGTGCAGAGGTCGAACGTTGTGCGGGCACTTCGGACACAACGCCAGCACTGACAGTCACAAAGCGACTACCCGGTGAGCGCGGATGATGAATCGCAAGATCGCGCACGCGCGACAACACAAGTTCCGCCATTTTCAGCGCCTGATCTGGTGCCACACTCATACTGGCAACCACAATTTCCGATTCTTCCCAACGAGCGCATAGATCAGTACTGCGACGGAAGCACGTAGCTATCGTACGTGCAACGCGCTTGAACATTTGTTCAGCCCCCGTTTCGCTGAATGCTTCCTTGTATGCGGCAGCTTGATCAATACCAAAGATGAATACCGTATGCGGTTTGGTTTCGCGTTGTGTCAACGCGAAGTCGCGGCGTAATAGATCTTCAAAATAAGAGCGACGCAACAAACCCGTCATCTTGTCATCGCGCACATACGCCAGCATGCGTTGCGTATTCAACATCGGATCAGCAGGCACTTCATCCAGTGTTGCTGGTTGATTGGCAAAGCCAACACGATGAAAGCTGGCAAAGTGTGTCAAGCGGCCGTCATGATTGCGGATCGGCATCACCTGCATTTCATTCACGAAGGCAGTACCGTCCTTGCGATAATTGCGTAACGTCACTCGACATGGAAGGCCTTCCGACAAGGCGCCACGCAATACGCTCAACCCTTCCTGTTCATTCTCGCTCTGCTGCAAAAAGCTCAAGTTACGGCCACGCAGCTCTTCGCCAGAGTATCCACATAGCTGTTCAAACGCACGGTTGACATACACCACCGGCCAGCGATGCTCGTTGGCGTCGCATACAACGACGCCGTCGGGAGAGGCATCAATCAAACTTTGCAGTACCTGCCAGTCTAACGACACAATGGACTCCGATCTTTATTATTAACAAACCGGCATTCACTCAGATTGAAACCGGGCGCGATTGGCAAAGGCGACGCGGGTTCGGTCAAATTTGCACTGGCACGGATCATAGCACCACTTTGTTGACGTCTGGACGTTACAGTGTGCCGCCGTCAGTGCCATATCGTCATTCACTTCCTACCGATCTCGCTTACGCGACATTGAAATCGGCCAGCGTTTGCACCGCATCAAAGTTTGCACGCCAATCAGCGGATGCCAGCAAAGAGGCTGTATCCATATGATTGATGCCGCGAATTCCCGCCAGTCGAGCTTGCGTTAGTGGATCCAGCTGAATGTGTGCGGTATCCAGTGTTTGAATGACTGCGTCGCGGCGATTACAGATCAACGCCATATCGC
>DATAHE010000214.1:0-10677 GCA_036263355.1 Steroidobacteraceae bacterium
CATGAAGCAGGTGCTTATATTTGGCGGCAATACCGGAGTGCTTGCTGCAAGTGTGGCAAATGAACTCGCAGGTAGTGAATCTTTTCAACCTGTGTTTGCTGATCAATATTCACCGATCCCACTTTTGCCAGCAGTGAAGCATGCTCCGTTCACGATCACTAATACCGATCATGTTAAAGCAGCAGTAGGTAATGTTGATGCTGTGATTAGCTGCGTCGAAAGCAATCCGCGACTGATTACGGATTCTGCCAATGCATTGTTCGCCGCGCTGAAAAGTCAGTCCGATAAAACGGCAGTATTGTTTAGCAGCATGTCTGTCTATGGCAATGCAGAAGGTGTGGTCGACGAAAGCTTTCAGACTGCAGCTACCGATGCTTACTCAGCTGCGCGCATTCACGCAGAGTCGCTGGCATCCAGTACTAGCAACACCATCTGTCTGCGCTCCGGTGTTGAATATGGCCCCGGCAGTTTGCGCTGGAGCGGGTTGATAGGCAGGTTATTGCGCTCACGCCGACTAGGTGACCTGGGCGCGGCAGGTGATGGCTACTGTAATCTGCTTTATATGGATGATCTAGTACAGGCAATGGTAAGGTCGCTGCAACTGCAAACCGTCGGCAATCAAACCTTTAATCTTTGCTCAAGCGAACGAGTTACGTGGAATCACTACTTGGTACGATACGCCCGTGCGCTGCGCGCAGTGCCCGTAAAGCGAATTGCCAGTCGACGTTTGAAGATTGAAACGAAGTTGTCTATTCCTTTGAAAATTGCCGAGATGGCTGTTGGCAGTAAGTGGACCGAACGACTTCACATTCCTGCGCCGCTCACATCGTCCATGTTGAGCGTCTTCAGTCAACGCCTTCTGCTGAACAGCAGTAAGGCCGAACAGATTCTTGGAATGAAATGGACGCCGCTTGAAGAAGGACTGAAGAAAGCAGCGCAGTGGATTTCATACTGAAATGAAATCACTCCCGATTGCGGGAGTGACTATTGAAATACAGATCAAGGATTGAAGCGTGCTTCTACGCTGACGCCATACACATTCGTTTTGAAATCAAAGGCATTATTTTCCGAGTCGCGATTCTGGTAACGATAATATGGAGAGATCGTCAGCCAGCGCAGAGCGGCATATTTCAAGTTTGCGTTTGCTGACTTCAATTTATCGTCGCGATTACTACCAGGCAGGCCTGCCGGACCGCTAACGTGGACTTTGGATTGCTCATAGCTGGCTGAAAGGCTGATTTTTTGTGTCGGTTGATAGTTGATACCTGCAGCACCGCTGGTACTGAGCTGCGAACCTTGCACCGTGTTGTAATTATCTAGCGTGCGCTTGAATTGCAGGAAGTAACCCGTCTTAACGGTGATCTGCTGGTTGAAAGTGAACGACCCAACGGTGGCTGAATTGTCATTGTTCAATTGAGTCCGCTTGGTATAACCGACTGTGCCGTTGACGGTTGTGCGTGGCCCAACCTTATAGTCAACGCTGTATTGATACAACGTGGTTGTGTAATCGTTTTGTGTGGCGGGATTGCCATTTTGAGGCAGGTTACGTAAGTTGCCCTTTCTGTGGTCGATTGAGAATCCTGTAGTCAGTTTGGATGAGCCAATATATTTGGCGCCAAGCATGATTTGCGTTTCATTGTTGTCATAGCTTTGGTCACCAGCGTCGGGCAACTTTGACTTTGAATACGCTGTTGCCATCTCACCACGCCAGTGAGAGTTCATGTCGTAACTGGCGGAAAGACGGGCACTTTGGGCTGTCTCTATAAAGGACGGAATGCCCGGTAGACTCGGGTCGAGAACCGTTGCATCAACGAACGACAATTGATGCCGGTCATAAGCATAGCCAATGTTCCCTTTCACCTTGCGAGTCGCAACCCAGTCAATACCTGTGGTACCCGCAAAGCCATCGTGATCCAGTTGCGAGAAATATTGATAGTTGTAATGCTGATAGTCAGTGGTCAGATAGGCGCGATTGTCGCGCCAGCGATAATTGATATCGATGCCACCGGCGTATTCCAACAGATTGTCGTCGAGCCTGAGTGTGCCTGAGGCATCAGCTTTAGGCGAATCATCTGGCACCATCAGCAAGTTCGAAGCATGTTCATATTGCACTAGCGCGTGTGGAATCACATCGGTAATAGCGAACGCCGGGCCGGCGATCAAGAAGATGGTTACAGCGGGTATCGTCCATCGCCAGTTGCTGTTACGAAGAGAATGTTGAAGGTTCATCGGCTCACCTGTTAAACGCGCAATAAAAGCAAGTTTAAGGTGAAGTCTGACTCGGTGTGTAGCTTTATTTGAGGGGGTGAACGAAGAAATGTCGCGTCACAAGCTATTGGGACGCTCAGTAGTAATGGAAATGAGGCTGAAAAAAATCCGTGGACATTCAGTTTGTACTGTTTTTGCTGGTCAGTCGACCAAGCAGAGCTTATGAGCTCTGCTTGGTGCGGCGACAGGTTTGCTACTGCAGGCCTGTGGATAGGGCTGAAATCAAAGGATCTTTGTCAGTAACGGAAGCCAGATGACCCTCATTGATGGTCCAGATAATGATGCCACCAAGCTGGTGCGCCTTGATATAACTCGCAACAGCCGCCAGCGATTCCGCATCGGTATAAGAAAGGTAAGTGCACTGCTTTGTGCCAGTCGGTGACGCAAAGGAAAGATAAGGCACCATTGCCTGAGTGTCCCATTGTCTGGCGGGTGCACTGTAGTAGCCGGACATGATGATGCGATACGCGAGCGTATTGTCGTCAGCAGAGACCGTGCTGCTGCCAAGATTCTGTTTCGGCGCGGTGACTGGGCTGGTGTAGCAAAGGCCATAAAATCCGGCGCCCACACCTAACTTGGAAGCAGGTACGCCTGCAGTTAGCCAGGCCGTGACACTGGTATCAATGGAGGTCGGCGTCGTTGCGGTCTGGCCATAGAGGGGAGAGTGATGCCAGCTTTGCCATCCGGAATAAGCACCCGCCATGCCATAGGTCATGATGTTGATCTGATCGAATTGCATCGCAATGCGTGCCCAGCTTGGATCCACCGTCTGATAGTTGATGTTAATGAAATCCACTGGTGCGGTCAGTATTACCGTTGGCCATGCCAAACGGATTGCCTTGGCCAATTCTTCCAGTGAGGGCAGATCAGTTGTCTGTAATGGTTCCCAGTCAAGATCAATACCGTCCAGATTGTATTGATGAGCAAAGGCGAGGAGGTTTGTAACAAACGTTGTGCGATTGGTTGCATTTGATGCTGGAACAAAACCACCGGATGACGAAGCGCCACCGACCATCAAAATAACTTTGCGACCTGCGTTGTGAGCGCGGGTAACCAAGTCGGGCACCACAGCAGCCCAGGTTGTGTTGTCCGTGAATGGCGCGGTGCTGATGCTTCCATCGGCCTGCGGCGTGACACCACCAATGGCGAGATGAGTAATCTTGTTGAAAGGAACTTCCGGAGCAGGCATGTCAGAACGTTGATAGATGGGATAGTAGCCCATGATCCATCGTGACAATGACACCGACGAACTGCTGGATGAGCTGCTCGAAGATGATGAAGACGATGAAGATGAACGTGACGACGAAGATGTTGCTGAGGATGAGACGCTTGAAACTGTCGACGAAGAGGATGATCGGGACGATGACGAGACAGAGACACTCGATGCGACCGATGAAGACGAGACCGCTGAGCTGGTGCTCATTGATGACGACACTGATGACGCGGAACTTAAAGAACTACTCGACTGTGAGCCAGTTGCTACGCTACTGCTGCTTGAAGCTGCCCCACCGCCGCCACTGCAGCCCGCCAGTGATGCCGCTGCTAAAGTGATTACGCACAACGACGAAATTTTCATCCTTAAGCCCTCAGTAACAGGAACAGAATTCATAACACGTTTCACCTTGAATATTACGGTATGGCCGGTTTGCGATCTGAAATTATCCAGAGCACCTAAGTCCACGAAAACCACAGCATTGAATTATTTTCACGCTCGACATACGTGTCCGGGAAGTTTCTGGTAAAAGCGACACAATTAGCTCAGTTCGTGAGTGCCCATAGTTTGTATGCTCCAGACTTGAATTGCGTCGCTTTTTTCCTGCTGTTCAGAGTCAAATTGAGACGCAGTGACCATCCGGACTATTGCCGATAGCGACCTTTGGACGCTACCGTATAACCCCAGCCATAAGAAATCAGTGTTGAACTGACATGTCTCTTAATCTCAAGTCTCATTACGACGCCATCGTTATTGGCTCCGGTGCCGGGGGCAGTGCGGTGACGTATCGTCTGGCACTGGCTGGAAAGAAAGTGCTGGTGGTGGAGCGCGGCAGGGAGTTGAAGCCGAATGAGCCCGTGTCGCCGAAGAAGGTTGGCCGTTACGTTTATGATGAAGTGAACAAGGGAGAGAACGCAGCGCGTTTTCTGGGCGGACAGACAAAATTTTATGGTGCGGCTTTATACCGCATGCGTGAAAGTGATTTCGTTGCAACTGAACACGAGAACGGCGTGTCGCCCGCATGGCCCTTTCCTTATTCGAGTCTGGAGCCTTATTACACTGAGGCAGAGAAGCTTTATAAAGTACATGGCGATGCGGCGAGTGATCCAACAGAACCAGCCCGTTCTGCTGCCTTGCCTTTTCCACCATTGCCACATAGCGATGTGGTGAAGCCAGTCGTCGAGCGATTGCAGCAAACTGGAACTCCGGTTTCGTATATACCGCGTGGTCTTGATTACGGTCCCGGTGGCAAATGCGTGCTGTGCTCCACCTGCGATGGTTATTACTGCCAGCTCGATGCGAAGATGGATGCTGAAAATTCCATGCTGCGGCCCGCACTGCGAACTGGCAATGTCGATGTGCTGCTGCATACCAACTGCCTGAAAATCATCACCAACGATGATGGATCACGAGCAATCGGTGTCGTCATCAAACATGACAATGTTGAACACGCGGTGAATGGAGATCACATCGTTGTTGCAGCGGGTTTACCTGACTCCATGACATTGCTGTGGCAATCGCGTACAAATAAACATCCAGTGGGGTTGGGTAATTCGACCGGCAATCTTGGTAAACATCTTGGTGGGCACTCAGTGGGTATTGTTTTCCCAGTGATCAATTGGTTTGGCATGCCCGCGAATCACACCAAATCGTTCTCCATCAGCAATCATTACGACGGCGCGCCGCACTGGAAATATCCCATGGGTATTATTCAGGTCGCAGGACAGATGCCTTATTGGCGATTGGCATCCAGAGTCATGCGCATACCCGCACGTATGGTTGCCAAGCGTAGTTTGATGTGCTTTTACATGATCGAGGCGACGCCCAGTGCCGAATCTGGATTCCCTATCACCGCAGATGCCATAGGCGATAAGGTGGAACCACGCTACGCATCGCAAACTTTTGAGGCTGCACGACAATATGCTGCCGATATATTTCGTAAAGCGGGGTACTTTGTAATCGCAAGGAAGAACCCGCCATCGTTGTGGCATGAAACAGGCACGGCCCGGATGGGCAATGATCCTGCAACGTCGGTCTGCAATGCCAATTGCGAAGTGCATGACGTAAGGAATTTGTATGTTACTGATGCTTCCGTACTGCCCAGCGCAGGTGCAGTGAATACTTGTTTGACCATCGTTGCAGTTGCGTTACGTGCAGCGGATGCGATTCTTGCCAAGCCAACTAATTAAAGATCATTGATTGATGTTTACAAAAATTCTGAAACGCTTTCTGGGCAAACAGCGTGCTCAGCTAACCGTTATTAATATCGATGGATCGCAGCATCGCGTTGTTTACGAAACGGATCAATGGATCGAAGCACCGAACTGGTCGCCCGATGGTAGATGGCTGGTTTTCAATGGTGATGGCAAGTTGTTTCGCATCACTGCCGAGTCGCATGATGTTACTGCCGTTCCCGAATTGATCGAGACCGGCGAAGTCAGCAACATCACCAACGATCATGTCATTTCGCCAGATGGTGGGAGTATCTACTTTACTGCCAATGGGGTTGTTTATACGGTGCCTTGGCATGGCGGTGCGCCCCGCCGTGTATCCGCCGAGTCATCGACACATTTTTATGTGCATGGCGTTTCACCAGACGGAAAATTACTTTCTTGTGTTGGCTATGCCACCGAAGTTACAACCAATCCTTTAGCAATTTATTTGATTTCCGTTGCTGATGGTGTATCTACCAAAATCACCGATCTCACGGTTCCGGTCGATGGAGCAGAGTTTTCTCGCGATGGTCAGTGGATCTATTTCAACGGTGAGCTACACGCAAAGCGCAAGGGCCATTCGCAGATCTATCGCATGCGCATCGACGGCAGCGATATTCAGCAACTAACTTTTGATGATCGCGTTAACTGGTTTCCGCATATCGGCCCCGATGAGTCAACGCTGGTTTACCTTAGCTATGCGCCAAGTACACAAGGTCATCCTGCCAATGTGGATGTGTTGCTGCGTCGATTGTCATTGAGCGGTGGCAAGCCGGAAGATGTCGTTGCAATACGTGGCGGTCAGGGAAGCATTAACACCAATAGCTGGTCAGCAGACGGCAAGTGCTTTGCTTACGTTGCGTTGAAATCTTAAGTACCGCTGAAGTGGTGGCGATCAACCCGAAGCGGTTGTTGGCGTAAGCGGCGAATAAATAGAAAGCTGAGTAATCTATGAGTCAGAGATTCAACTTGGCATCATCAGGCTAGGTTCATCAGTCTGGGGTCATTAGATTGGGCTCACCAGACTGCAATCTATGACGCGATGTTTTAGTTCTTATCAGTCGAAGCTCTCTTCATCGCGAAGAGAGCTCCAAAAAACAAATCAGACTTTATGCTGTTCCGTGGTCTTGTGTTCTTTGCTGGCATCGGCACTTTGCGAGCCAAGCTGATTCATCGA
The DNA here is from genome assembly GCA_036263355.1 of Steroidobacteraceae bacterium. Taxonomy (GTDB): domain Bacteria; phylum Pseudomonadota; class Gammaproteobacteria; order Steroidobacterales; family Steroidobacteraceae; genus CAILZL01. Next base: position 6,872 of record DATAHE010000214.1, read on the forward strand.
ATTGTTCGATGCTGCCTCGGCCTGAGCTTCTGCTTCGCCGCCCTTCATTGAATCCTTGAAACCCTTTACAGCTGATCCCAGATCGGAGCCGATGGTGCGCAGTTTCTTTGTGCCGAATACCAGCAGCACAATGGCAAGGATGATCAACAAATGGCGTGGTGCAAAAATATCCATCGCGGTAACTCTACTGAAAGCCTGAAAAAGATGACCAATGGTACCTCGGGTTGCGGCAGATGAACATGTGTCGCCCATTGCCGCCCGAATTGTCCGTTATTATGCATAACCAGCGCGCATTGTGCGGTACAGTTACGAAAAATTGCGTCATCATTGACCCATTTGTGACGCTTAATGTGTATCAAATGTGACCAGAGTCTCGGGGGTTCAATTGCGTTATTCATGGGTGTTTGTGGTGTTGCTCTCCATGGCGCCGCTGTGGCTGTTCAGTTTGTTCGGTCGCGGATACTGGACGCCGGACGAGCCGCGTGAAGCAGCATTGGCCTGGAGCATGAGTCAAAGCGCCACCACACATCAGGGCGACTGGGTATTGCCACAGCTTGGAACGCGTACGTTTCAGGAAAAGCCGCCGCTTTCATATTGGATGTCTGCCGCCTCTTTCAAGATGTTTGGGCAGTCTGCCGCGGCCGCGCGCGTTCCCAATCTGCTCTACATTCTGGTCGGTACCATCAGTGTCATGTTGCTGGCGCAGGCGATGGCCGGTACCAGTGCTGGCATGCTGGGAGGGTTGTTATTTGCTTCCATGTTCGAATCATTACGAGTCAGCATCTGGCTGGCACCCGATGCCTGTTTGCTTGCCGGATGTGCAGTAGCTTTGCTCGGCGCTTATCGGGGATATATCGCTCAGGATGCCGAACAGAAATGGCGCTGGTACACCTTGATGCATGTCGGGGCGCTGTGGGGATTCATGGCGAAAAGCGCCGTGGGCTGGCTGGTACCGGGGTTGGCATTACTCACTTTAATTGTGTGGGAGCGACGTTGGCGCGAATTGGTTCGTCCGCAATTATGGGCGGGCCTTGCACTGCAAGTGATTGTGATTGGTTTATGGGTCAGTGCCGTGCTCGATCGTCCAAACGGTATGGACGATCTGAAAGTGTTGTTCTGGAATAACCTTGCAGGAAGGTTCACTCATGTCAATGCTACTGCAGAGCTGGACTATGCAGCGGCACATCAAAACTGGTTTGGAAAGTATCTGCTTGAACTTCCTTACTACTTGTTCCCCTGGTTCCTGTTGCTGATAGGTGGGTTGCGTGGTGCCTGGACCGCAACGCGCGACGGTATCGCGCGCACGCCGCTGATGACAACAACGTGGCGATTCGCCATTGCATCTTGGGTACCGTTTACGTTACTTATTTCCCTTTCAGCAACAGCACGTGATGTTTACTTTGCACCAGCGCTGATCGGTATTAGCGTGATGATGTCCATGTGGGTTCACGAACTGGATTCCAAAGCGAATAGTTTCGACCGATGGATGCTGCGAGGTACTCGCTATCTGGTGATGTTCCTGCTTGTACTCGTAGCAGTTGTGCTGATTGTGCTTGGTCTTACTGAATTACAGACCAGCAAGCAGCTAGCATGGATATCGTTGGCGATTACCGCATTAGTGGTGATCAGCTTTACTGCGTGTCGACGCGCTGCGGCCGCGCAACAACAGAATCAGCATGCGATCAGCATGGTGTGGTGTTATCTAACCACGGTAATTGCGCTGACTATCGTTATGCTCGCTGCAACACCGGTCGTCAATCAATGGCAGGACCTTGGGCAAATTGCACGACAGGTGAAACGCGATGCAGGCACACAACCCCTCGCTATGCTGCGCCCGGATGAAACGACCATTGCCATGCTCAGCTATCACGCAGACATCCACATCACGGAGTTGAAGTCATTAAATGAAACTCCGGCACAACAACTACAAAACTGGTTCAAGGAACATCCACGTAGCCATGTGCTGGTGTTGTTACCCGGTCGTGCGCCTGGCGCGATTACGCACTGGCTGGAACGTTTCAAACCGCAACGTTTACCAGGCGATGGTATTGCAGGTGAATTGATGGAGCAGGGCGCTGCCACGGTGGTAGCAAAGTACGAGCTGCCGATGGGCAGGCGCTACGCATTGCTAGTAGCTCCGCTTTCAGCTAGTAACTCACAGACTTTGAAGGAGCACACATGACAACACGATTACCCGTCATGTTTGTTGGCCATGGCAGCCCCATGGTTACGTTAGATGACAACGAATTTACTCGCGGCTGGCGCACTATGGTTGCTGGCATTAAACCGAAGGCCGTGCTCTGCATCTCTGCGCATTGGTGCACGAATGGTACTGGCGTCACTGCGATGTCATCACCACGCACCATCCATGATTTCTATGGCTTTCCTGAGGCGCTTTTTCAAATTCAATATAATGCATCAGGTGATCCGGCGCTGGCGCAGAGAGTTCAATCACTGCTCACGCCGACCGATGTAGTACTAGATGAACAATGGGGACTCGATCATGGATCGTGGTCAGTGTTGCGACACATGTTTCCACAAGCGGATGTTCCGGTGTTGCAACTAAGCATTGACATGGGTCGCGATGCTCAGTGGCATTACGATCTCGGTAATGCATTGAAGCCGTTACGCGATGAAGGCGTGCTGATCATCGGTAGTGGCGATGTGGTTCACAACCTTGGCCAAGTTGATTTCATGAATCAAGACCGGATATTTCCCTGGGCCGATCAATTCAACAAACATGCGCGTCAATGCATCGAGTCACGCAATCATCAACCACTCATCAACTATCAGCAAGGCGATGCGAGTATTGTTCAGGCGGCAAGGTTGTCTATTCCTACGCCGGATCATTACTATCCATTGATGTATGTTCTTGGTGCCAGCGATGCCAATGATCTGGTCGAAATATCACTCGACAAGATTGTAATGGGTTCCATCAGCATGATGTCGATGAAGTTGGGTTGAGAATGAATAAAGATGTTGGGCGCGAATCGCCATTGATTTCACTCGAACATTGTTCAGTCAAACTGGGTAAACATTGGGCGCTTAACGATGTCTCCTTTCAATTGCGCAAAGGCGAGCGCTGGGTGTTGCTGGGAGAGAATGGCGCTGGTAAGTCTGTATTGATGAAGATACTGCGCGGCGATATGTGGCCGACGCCTACCGGCAATGAACAGCGACAATATTGCTTTGATCGGCAACCTCAATCGCAGCCATTCGGTATCAAGCATCGCGTTGCTTTGCTGACACCGGAATGGCAGGACAAGTATGTTCGCTATGACTGGAATCTCACAGTCACACAGGTCGTCACCACTGGGCTCTTCGATGAAGATATTCCGCGAAGCAAACCGAATGCTGCGCAGCGCCGCGCCGTTGATCAATGGCTCAGGCGATGCAAACTATGGTCATTGCGCCAGCGCAGTTTTTTAACGCTGTCGTATGGGCAGCGTCGTCGTGCCTTACTTGCCAGAGCGTTGGTGGCAAAGCCAGAAGTGCTATTACTGGATGAAGTTTTTAACGGACTGGATAGTGTTCAACGGTCCTTCTTGAACAAGGTACTACAGAGCAGGCTGTGTCGTACCTGGCTAACGGCAGCGCATTCTTCGGCCGATATTCCACCCAATGCAACGCATTTCATTCGCTTGAGTCAGGGCAAAGTGATTGAACAAGGACGAGTCACGTCGGCATTTCGCAGTGGGTTGAAATTGATCGAAACATCTGCACAGCTTGCCGCATATACCAGGAAAAAAAATACCGTTCGCCCTGAGCTTGTCGAAGGGGTCTTACGTTCAGATAAAAGAATACTT
>DATAHE010000215.1:0-9579 GCA_036263355.1 Steroidobacteraceae bacterium
GCAGACACCTTGGCTGCTTTGCGGATGGCCAAGCAATCAGGATATCTATCGACGCTGTCTATCTGCAACGTTCCTGAAAGTTCACTGGTGCGCGAATCGGAGCTGGTCATGCTCACACGTGCTGGTCCCGAAATCGGTGTGGCATCCACAAAAGCTTTCACTACTCAGCTGGCAGCGCTAAGCATGCTAGTGGTCGCACTTGCGAAATGTCATGGTACAGACGCCGAGCGTGAACGCAATCTGGTACAACGCCTCATCGAAATTCCATCACTCATCGAAAAGACTTTGCATCTTGATGCACAGATCAAGGAGCTTGCAAAACGCTTTGCTGACAAACGTCATGCCTTGTTCTTAGGACGGGGACAAATGCATCCCATTGCAATGGAAGGTGCACTCAAGCTGAAAGAAATTTCCTACATTCATGCTGAAGCTTATCCCGCAGGCGAATTGAAACATGGTCCTTTGGCGCTCGTCGACGAAGACATGCCAGTGATAGTGGTTGCACCTAACAACGATTTATTGGAGAAGCTGAAATCCAACATGCAGGAAGTGCGTGCCCGTGGCGGCGAGCTGTATGTGTTCGCTGATCCCGATGCGGGCATTGAATCATCCGATGGCGTGACTGTAGTGAAGATGCCAAAGCATGTTAGTCACTTTCAGGCGGCAGCGGTATATACCATTCCGCTGCAACTACTTTCATATCACTGTGCGATATTGAAAGGTACGGATGTTGATCAACCAAGAAATTTAGCCAAGAGCGTGACGGTGGAGTAGGTTATACCGTTCCGCTGATGGATAGCGTCTTTAATATCTAAATTCGAAAGCGAGAGCATTCAATGTTTCGGCACTGCTTCAACAGCCGCGCACCTTTAGATATTTTCGTTAATCGTCTCCGCTGCTGAGTCTCTCTTCGATTAGACGCTTCACCTAAGAACTCAACGCTAAAACTCTGCCCAGTTGTGACTTGATTCTGCAGCAACAGCATGTTGTGGATTGAGTGTCTTCATCATCTAAAGTTAATCTTCCAATCCAGCGCTGGTTTTTGCGTCATGGACGCTGCTGCATAAATCATTGGCGATTGAGTATAAGTAGATACCGTTAAAAAATTAGAAATGAAATAAAGAGGTGTTGAAGCTGGACTCAACTCTGGAAGTCTTTTCATAAGATAAGTAATATAAATGTAATCAATGCAGCGAACGCGAAGTTAGCGCCCGCGTCGTAATTGAGATACTTACGATGTTTGCGTGATTGTGATTCTACGTAAAAGGCGAAATTAAATGAAATTCCCCAAAGCTGTGGCTTGTGGTGGAGCTGTGCTGGGAATCTTTCTGAGCACATCGATGTCCGTGTTTGCTGCTACTGACGAGCTGGAAGAGGTTGTCATCACGGCGGGAAAGCGCAAAGAAAATCTCCAAGATGTTCCAATTGCGGTGACGGCCGTAAGCGGTGATGCTTTTAATGACGCAAATGTTTCGGGATTCTCGGAGGTGGCGAAGTTTGCACCGTCATTGACCGTGACGGCAGGTGATCAACCGGCTAATAATGCCATCGTAGTTCGTGGTGTTGGTACATTCGCGTTCAGCATTGCTGCAGAGCCTAGCGTGTTGGTCGTGGTAGACGATGCACCTGTGGGATACCAGGCACAAGCTTTTACCGACTTGGTTGATATCGATCGCGTAGAAGTATTAAACGGACCTCAAAGTACCCTGTTCGGAAAATCGGCATCTGCTGGTGTTATTAATGTCGTTACCAAGGATCCGACCGGGACATTCACTTATTTCGGTGACGTCAAAGTTACCAACGACAACGAACAACGGGCTACGTTAAGTTTGTCCGGACCAATTTCCGATACGCTCAGCTATCGCGTGAGTGGCAACTATCGGCATTGGGATGGCAACGTTAAAAATCTTGTGAACAACTCCAAGATTGACAACGACAACGCTGGTGGCATACGGGCTAAAGTGCAATGGCGTCCGAATGATGATATGACCGCGCAATTCACATTGCACCATAGCCAAGACCATTCCAACTGTTGCGGTGTACCGTTGGTAAGGTTGGACTCCGGAGCGACATTGTTTGGTCAAGCTGCACTACCACAAGCAGTAGCGATTCCCGGCGTAGTGCCAGGACCAGAAAATGATGAGGTCAGCATTGATCAAGTGCCTCAAGCATATTCTGAAGACACGGGGTTTACTTCCCACATTACTTACGACACAGATAAGGTTATCTTTCTGTCAGTCAGTGCCATTGATCAATACCACTTGCGCGATTTGACGGACTACGACACGTCAGCAGTTGATACGCTGCAATATTTCACTCCATTTAATAACACGCAGCCGGTGGGCTCGAGGCCAGTATCTACCGGACAGCTTCATGGTGGTTTACTGCAAGGTGGTAGCTTCAAAGTCAAGACGTTCACACAGGAATTCAGGTTGTCTTCGAACGGAAAGCAAAATTTTAATTATGTAGCGGGCGCCTATTTTTCCAGTGAGAATCTAGTTCGTGCATTTGGCCGGGGCTTTGTCGGTAACACCAAAGCGATTGCGAACTGGCGAGGTGAAACTCAATACCAGAACTATGCGTTATACGGTCAGACAAGCTGGTTGTTTCTACCACGCACAACGCTTATTACTGGGTTGCGCTTCAATAGAGAAGAAAGCAGCTATGCCTATGACGATTACTACAGAGTTGTTCATTTTTCAGCCGTAGGTAATCCGACATCAGATGTGGACAATGTCACTACCGGAAAGTTAGGCCTGCAGTACCAGATTAGCGACGACATGATGGTTTTTGCATTTGCAGCCAAGGGCTACAAAGGTGTTGCTTACGATCTGGTTACCGGACTAAGTGCCGTAGAAGCTGCGAGTTTTCCTGTAAGAGCTGAGAAGTCTAACGACTATGAAGTCGGTTTACGCTCCGAGTGGTTTGAACACCGCATGTTGTTCAATGCAACGGTGTACCACACTGAGTATTCGGATTTCCAAGTACAGACCATCGTACCGACAATCTTGAATTCTTTTATTTTGACGAACATTCCCAAAGTACGCACGCGGGGTGTGGAATTGGAAACGGCCGCGCAAATGACTGAGCGTTTGCATATCTCAGTTAGCTACGCTTATACGGATGCACGTGCTATCGAGTACCCGATTGGCCAATGCTACAGCGGTCAGGTCCTTCCTACTACCTGTGCATTGTCGCCCGGATATCAAGATCTCGCCGGAGCAACGTTACCGAATGCGCCGAAGAACAAGGTTACTGCCAGCCTGGAATATAAACAAAAATTTTCAGCATTACCTGTTGATGCAAGTCTGAAGTTGAGCAGCGTATGGCAGAGTGCTGAATTTTTCTCCATTACTAAAGACCCAGGAACCAGACAACCTGCCTATGGTGTTACCAACTTGAATTTGGAGCTAACGCCGCAGCAACATGATCGTTTCAGCATATCGTTGTTCTGCAATAACTTATTTGATAAGCATTACGCTGCTAATTTAACGAATGTTCGTGGTAACTGGGGCTTTCCAAGCGCAGCCGGAACAGCCTATACGCAAGTCTTACCTCGCGACTTTTCTCGATACTTCGGAATTCGCCTGGCGATCCAGAGCCACTAAGTCACACCGCCTGTGGAGTTGTCTCCACAGGCATTGCTTCCACTCGATAGAACACATGCTTAATTGCGGAATAGTCTTTTACCGTTGTAGTGCTACAACGTCAGAAATGCTGCTCGTTTGAAAGCGATTATACGTTCGACTTTGATTGAAGTGCCGTAGACGCTCTGCTGACAAGAAAGTGAGCGAATGGGTGTGAATATCCAGCTCTGTTATGGATTCAAAAACCTGGAAGCTGTAGCTTCTCTTGTCATAGTGCTGAAAATGATTTCAGCACTCGTGCTTAGAAGTGACACTAACCTGTATGAAGTACATCATGGCTAATTTCTTCAATACTCTTTCGTCCGCAGAATCCCATCGTCACGTCAAGTTCGTTGCGTATCACGCTAAGTGCTTTAGTAACACCTGCTTCGCCTTGTGCACCAAGGCCATATAAAAACGCACGTCCTATGTAGGTTGCATGTGCGCCGAGCGCAAGCGCTTTAAGAACATCCTGGCCCGATCGAATGCCGCCGTCCATATGCACTTCAATCTTTGAACCGATCGCGTCGGCGATGACAGGTAGCATCGCAATGCTGGAGGGCGCACCATCCAGTTGTCGTCCACCGTGATTGCTGACGATGACTGCATCGGCACCAGTCTGCACGGCGAGTTTTGCGTCTTCCACATCCATGATGCCTTTCAGGATCAACTTGCCACCCCATTGTTTCTTGACCCATTCGACATCGGCCCAGCTCAGTCGTGGATCGAATTGCTTTGCAATCCACTCCGAAAGTGATCCCATATTTTCAATTCCCTTTACGTGGCCGACGATATTGCCAAAGCCGCGCCGATGGGTTTGGAGCATGCCTGCACACCAGTTTGGTTTGGTAAGCATATTGATGATATTTGCTATCGACAATTTTGGTGGAGCACTAAGACCATTCTTTATGTCCTTGTGGCGCTGACCTAATACCTGAAGGTCAAGTGTCAATACCAGTGCGCTGCATCGAGCAGCTCTCGCACGTTCAATCAGTCGTGACACAAATTCGCGATCACGCATTAGATAAAGCTGAAACCAGAATGGAGATGTTGTTGCTGCCTGCACATCCTCGATGGAGCAAATGCTCATCGTAGATAACGTAAATGGGACGCCGAACTTCTCAGCTGCTTTCGCTGCAAGCATTTCTCCATCGGCATGTTGCATTCCCGTTAATCCGGTGGGGGCAAGCGCTACGGGCATTGCGACAGGTTGTCCAACCATCGTTGATGCAGTACTGCGTTTCTCAATATCAACTGCTACGCGCTGGCGTAATTTGATCTTGCGAAAATCGTCCTGATTTGCCCGATAGGTACTCTCTGTCCATGAACCTGAGTCCGCATAGTCATAGAACATGCGTGGCACACGTTTCCTTGCCAATGCTTGCAAGTCTTCGACTGAAGTAATGATCGACATTAATTATTCTCGTGCTTTGTTGAGCTGCATTAGTGCAGCTAGAAGTCGTGATCACACATTGTTGTGTCGCTTGAGCGATATCCTCAAAGAGGCGCAGTTATCCGGCGTGCTTCCAGTTCTGCTGCGATTTGTGGTTCCATTGCTTCAAAGCGTTTGTAGAACAGCACGGGAAGCAGTGCCAGCAGATAAAATATTGCAGGCACCCACACGAATGCGAAGTTGATGCCACCAATCGCCTCTGCACTCTGGATCTGATTTGCCTGGTAATGCGTTGCTGACAATATCCAGGCAGGCAGTGCGCCGCCCAGTCCACTCCCTGCTTTAAGACAGAAGGCAGCGCCGAGAGCTGACAAAAGTCCTGCAGCGCGCACACCTGTTTTCCACTCCCCATAGTCCACACTATCTGCAAGCAATGAGAAGGGCATGATCATGGCGAAGGCCGCGGTAAGAATGCTCGCTATCCATCCTACAAACACCACTGGCAATGAATTCGCGGCAACGCCAGCGTAGATAATGATTTGTGCAAGCACTGACCCAATCAACCCAATAACCCATACCGCAGATTTTGAAGTGCGCGAACAAAGCCATGGGATAAGAACAATACTGACGAGAGATACGATCTCAAGGCTGTTGGCGATGGGTGTAAGGTCGCTGCGTCGCCATACATATTGAAAGAAATAAGGAACGACAGATATTCTGGAGATGAATGCGACCCAGAAGAAAAGACTGCTTGAAACGATGATCCACCATGGCCAGTTACCGACAATGGCTGCAAATGAGTTTTTCGAAATGCCGCTGTTGGGTGCTTCAGTAATGCGTTCTTCAAGCGTAGCGAACGCAACCAGGAAGAGGATGACAGCTCCCGTTGCATAGATGATGGTCGCAATAAAGATGCCTCGCTTGTCATCACCACTACCGAAGTAGGCGATACATGGCAACAGCGTTGCATTAACGATCAGCACCCCCACCTTTGAACCCACCATGCGAAAGCTGGTAAGAACAAGTCGTTGTTTGGGATCACGGGTCAACGATGACAATATCGAAGTGACCGGCGTATTGATGCCGGTATAGATCACGCTGCACAAAATATAGGTTGTGGCGGCATAAATTACTTTGTTCGATTCGGATAAATCTGGCGTGGCAAATGTAAGCACACCAGCAATACCAAATGGAATGCTCAGCCATAGAAACCAGGGACGTGATTTGCCAAAGCGCGAGCTGACGCGTTCAAAAACAATACCCCACAGAGGTGCATCCAGCGCATCGATCAAACGTGCTGCAAGGAGAATATTCCCGGCGACCAACGCGGATAGTCCTGCGATATCGGTATAAAACTTGAGCAGATAGAACGAAATGCAGGTGAACAACAACTGGCCTGCGGTATCGCTTGTCGCGTAGCCGAAACGTTGCGTATAGATCTCGCGTCGACTCAAGGAAGATTGTGCAGAGGACATTCGCTTTCTTTTTTCTATCGTGCAGATTGTAGCAACTGATCTCGTGTCGGTCTTTGACTTATATAACGTTGCGCCGGCGCCGCTGGCAGATCTGCGCGGTCAACGATTTGCTGGCAATGATATCTCGCGCGTGCAGACTCACTTAATACCAGTCCGTGTCCTGCTGCTTTGCAGCCGTGAATCATGCCATCTTTTATCAAGTATGGTTCTTCAACCAAGTGTTCAAAATTCTGGAAACTATACTCAAGCCATGACACTTCAGGTATTGCCAAGGCCAGATTGACACCCACCTCGAGGAAGGTATTTCCAAGTGTCACTGGTATTCCCCTATCTGCAGCCAGCCAGCCAACGCGCATGACATCAGTGATTTGACCATGCACATTCAGCATGTCGGTCGCTTCTGCATCCAGTAACAAACGTTTGCCGTGAGCATCGAGATACTCGCCGGAATTGACAAGGGTGGGGCCGAGTGTGTCGCGCAGCAGTTTTAATCCCGCGAAGTCATCGCGCAGGATTGGGTCTTCCACCCAGTAAATATCATGACCGGCCTTGCGCATCTGCTCGATGCAATGAATGGTCTGCTTTGCGGACCACGCTTCGTTGGCATCGATCATGATCTTTGCTTGCGGATCGATCACTCGTTTAAGAAGATTGAGACGATGGATGTCACGCTCGAGTTCAGGATGGCCCACCTTGATCTTGAATGCTTTGAAGCCCAGTTCCGAGGCCCTGGCAAATAGTCCTTGAAAGTCAGTATCAGATAAATGAAAGTCGAGACCGCTCGCATAAGCTGGAACTGGTTTGGCAGTACCGCCCAGTAGTTGCCACAACGGCAGACCACATGACTTTGCGAATAAATCCCAGACAGCTTGTTGAATAGCTTCTTCGAAAGGTAAGGACATGCGTCGAATATTGCCGCCTCGTGGGCGCGATATTCTGTGCGCCAGCATGCCGGGCTCTTTGCCTTCAAGGCTCGGCCACGCTTCTTCCAGAAATATGCGTTCTATTTCGGACTCATCTGGCAAAGGAGTGAACAGCGATTGTATGAACCCGAGTCCGACAAGCTGGTCTTTGCTGATTAATTCCAGCGCAGCAACATTGACCTGATCGGTTTTAACCTGGCTATCGCCAATGGTTCTATCGCGAGCAAATTGAAAGCGGGTGATGCGGTAATCGGCGATGGTCATTTTCTGGCGCACTATCTGTAACTGTTACAATTAAGATATCACAAAGAATTATAAATATTCCAATAGTAACAATCCGAGGTGAGCCGTAGCTCACTGGAGCAATACACAAGAAGGCTTTCAGCCTGCAGTTTTACCAACCTTTGGCCCGATGGCGCTCCAAACGGCTAAATCATGGGCCATTACTTGCCTATGGAACCAAACGGACTCCGCGGTCTTCCCAGCCCATGGCCGTTGAAAATAATATTTTATATGTTAGCATTGAGATATCACATTGCGTAAATGCAATGTCTCAAACGCTTGCTTACTAGACAATTAATCGGGGGTGATGCCATGAAAAGATCGAAAACGACGCTGGGTCCACGTAGCGCGATGACGTTGGCGGTCGTATCTACAGCTGCCGGATTGCTTTCTGCTGGCTCCGTGCAGGCAGAGTCGGCATCCAAGGCGCCGGAAAATGGCTTGGAAGAAATTGTGATCAGTGGTATTCGCAAAAGCTTGCAGGAGTCTCTGGAAACCAAAAAATCAGCAGTCAATGCTGTCGACTCAATTGCCAGTGAAGATATGGGCAAGATGCCTGATCAAAATGTGGCAGAGTCGTTGCAGCGACTCCCCGGTATCACAATTGCGCGAACCAACGGCGTCGGCAATGGCGTGACTGTACGAGGCTTAGGTCCTCAATTTAACGCCGTTACGATTAACGGACGAATCATGGCAACTGACAGTGCTGGTCGTGAATTCAACTTCGATACTTTGGCACCTGAACTGATTGTTGGTGCTGATGTCTATAAAAGCCCTCAGGCCAACATAGACGGCGCAAGCGTAGGCGCAACCATAGACATTCGCACCATGCGTCCGCTGACGCAGAATTCGGGTCTAACTTTTGGGGGCACACTACGTGCCAATCATGCTGATTTGAATGGCTCAACCACGCCTGCTGCTTCGGTGTATACAAACTGGAAGAATGATGCTGGAACATTTGGTGTTTCAGCCGTTGTTTCATTTGATCGCACTATCCAAAGAACTGATTCTTTTTACATCGGAGCGAGTACCGGCGCAGATCGAAACAATATTGAAATCCTGGACTCCAATAACAACAAAGTAAAAGGCTATTACTGGGGGCGGACTGCACCTGCGCAGGGATATTTTTATAACGTTGATACTCCCCATAATCTAACTGCATATGTAGATATGGACGATCGTAAGCGGACCGCACTGGATGCGACATTTCAGTGGAAGCCCGCTGATAATTTGGTGTTTACGTTTGATGCATTGCTGTCGAATCTTAAGGAAAATGACCACAATTCCGGGCCTGCCTTGGACTTCAGCGGTGGAACGATGGACAATCAAATTATTGTTGGTGGCACCACGCAAACCATGGCGGTATTCGTAAATGATGCCGATTTGGCGCCCACAATGGTTCCTGTTCATGTTGGCGGTACAGCTGTTTATCAACACTATATCAATAGCACGGCCGACGAAATCGTAGTCAATACGCCCCGCGACTCGAAAGCGTCGTTATTCGGATTGAATACCAAATGGACACATGGAAATCTCGAACTCGCGTTAGATCTCAACGCAACACAAGCTACACGTAACTCCCTCGACGCCGCATTCACAACTATCCGGCGCAAAGGTGTCACCATGTACTGGGATAAGCGCTCAGGAGGTCCTGTGTATGACTTTGGATATTTTGACCCCACGCTTACGGGTATAAACACGCCCACAGAACTGAATCATGTGGGTGCCCATTACATGCAAATGGGCGGATCAAAACTAACGGACAAAACACACGAAGCCAAGATCGATGCCAAGTGGTCTGGCGATAACACATCACTCTTTGCTGGCATTGGCTTTCAAGGTCGGGACAAGGATACAGATGCCGTTTCTCAGCCTTTTTC
>DATAHE010000216.1:0-3284 GCA_036263355.1 Steroidobacteraceae bacterium
GATCAAGTCGCATTTATTGAACACTTCTATCTGCGGCAAGGTGCCAGCACCGACTTCTGTAAGCACCTCGTTCACTTGCGCGATGCGGTCACCATGTTCAGGATCGGCCGCATCCACAATATGCAGCAACACCGCGGATTCGCGCGCTTCCTGTAAAGTCGAACGAAACGCGGCGACGAGTTCATGAGGAAGCTGCCTGACAAATCCCACTGTATCCGCGAGCAATGCCACTCGCGCATCAGGCAATTCGATTCGTCGTAGCGTTGGGTCCAATGTGGCAAACAGCTGGTCGGCAGCGTAGGCATCTGCGCCCGTCATGCGATTAAACAAAGTGGACTTCCCGGCATTGGTATAACCAACCAAGGCGATGGTGGGAATACCATTGCGTTTGCGATCCTGCCGCGTTGTTTCGCGCTGAGTCAGTACTTTTTCCAGCCGCGCATTCAGGTTTTTGATACGGACGCCTAACAAGCGCCGATCTGTTTCCAGTTGCGTTTCACCCGGACCACGGAGTCCAATACCACCTTTTTGTCGCTCAAGGTGGGTCCAGCCGCGTACCAGCCGCGTAGAAAGATGCTTTAGCTGCGCCAGCTCAACCTGCAGCTTGCCTTCGAAGGTGCGCGCGCGTTGCGCGAAAATATCCAGAATTAAACCAGTACGGTCCAGCACGCGGCATTGAAACAGCGCTTCGAGATTACGTTCCTGGCTGGGGGAAAGCGCGTGGTCGAAGATAACCACATCCGCTTCTTCAGATTTGACAAGATCGGCAACTTCCTGTGCTTTACCGCTGCCGACGAATAACCGCGCATCAGGGGCCTTCCGGTTACCGCCTACAAATCCGGCGACATCAGCACCTGCAGAGTGAACCAGAGATTTAAATTCACTGATCTCTTCATCTGTAGCAGGCTCACCAATTCCTACGCGCACTAACAGCGCGCGATCCGCACCGCGTCGCTCGCCATTGGCTGCGTGTAACCCGCCTCGCTGGGGACGATCAAACAAACCCGGACTCCCGACTTATCAATCGTCACCCAAAAACGTTCAGGCCTGAGCTTCGCTCTCTTCGCCTTCGCCTTCTTCATCTGTTGGTACACGTACAGCACGTGCAGGTACCACGGTCGAAATTGCATGCTTGTAGACCATCTGGCTGACGCTGTTCTTCAACAGCACAACGAAATTGTCAAAGGAGTCAATTTGCCCTTGCAGCTTGATACCATTAACGAGATAGATGGATACAGGTACGCGCTCCTTGCGGAGTGCATTCAAAAACGGATCTTGTAAAGATTGTCCACGTGACATTTTTTTTAGTCTCCATGTTGTCGTGATAAAAATCACTTCGCTAAATCAAACGCTACAGTTCCGTCTGAAAGCGGCCCAAGTAAAGCACTGTAAAAGTTGGCAATCACATTTACGGTGCACTGCAACAGTGTAGCACAGCAAATTCGCTGATAAGGCAAGCATTATCCGAAAATTTTGTTAATCAACTCTGTTAACACTTCAGAATGGATACCTGACTCAGCATCAATCCATTGCAATTCCGGCTCCGCCCTCATCCAGATCAACTGGCGCCTTGCCAGATGCCGCGTTGCCAAAATACCTTGCGCAATCGCCTCATCAAGCGAGCTGCTGCCAGCAAGATGAGCCCACAGCTGCCGATAACCCACAGCACGCATCGCGGGTAAGTCCGCGTGTAAATCGCTGCGATTAAACAAGGCTTTCACTTCATCAAGAAAGCCCTGTTCAATCATGTTCAGAAAACGTCGCTCAATACGGACATACAACTGATCACGAGGCAGATTCAATCCCAGTAACACAAAGTTGACGTTCGGCAACGGCGGACGTGCATCTGACTGAACATCAGACATTTTTCTGCCAGTTAGTTCCATGACTTCGAGTGCACGCTGGATCCGTTGTGCATCATTGACACCAATACGCTGCGCAACAACGGGATCACGTTGCATCAGCTCCGCATGCAGCGCCGGCCAGCTATGCTGAGATGCACGTTGTTCGAGCATGGTGCGTACTTGTGCGTCCGCTTCCGGCATAACGGCAATTCCTCGCAGCAAGGCACGGAAATACATCATTGTGCCGCCAACGAGCAATGGCACGCGATCCCGTGCATGAATATCGGCAATCAGTGACCCAACGTCTCTGACAAACTGGCCCGCAGAGTAAGACTCTGCTGGATCAAGAATATTAACCAGATGATGCGGGAATTGCTGCAATAGCTCCGGCGAAGGTTTGCCAGTACCAATGTCCATATGTCGATACACCAGCGCAGAATCGACGCTGATCAGTTCAACGGGATACCGCTTCGCGAGTTCAATCGCCAGATCAGTTTTACCGACCGCAGTAGGTCCCATCAGGACAATGGCAGACGACGTGGGCGAGAACGAACTCATTCGAACTATTGACCGCGCATGAAGATGCGATCCAGTTCCTGCATGCTGACTCGTGCCCAAGTCGGACGGCCATGCACACATTGATCACTGCGGACAGTGCGTTCCATCTCACGCAATAACGCATTCATTTCTGGAATGCTGAGGTTACGATTAGCTCGCACAGCCGTATGACACGACAGCGTACCGATCACTTCATCCAGACATCGTTCTATGTGATTCGACACATCGTGTTGACGCAACTCGGCAAGCACTTGTTGCAGCAACTCCGCTGCGTCCCAACGCCCCAACAGTACCGGTATTGAGCGGATCAAAATGGAGGATGGGCCTCTGCGCTCCAGCTCCAACCCTACCTTCATTAACAATGATGACTGTGCTTCAAGCAAATCCGCATCACTGCTGGTGACGTTAACAGCAATAGGAACCAGCAATGACTGTACCGGCACATTGCCTTGCGATAGCGCGGCCTTCAAGCGTTCATACGTCACACGTTCATGCGCCGCATGCATATCAACCAGAATCATCCCGTCTGTGTGTTGCGCAAGAATATAAACACCATGCAACTGTGCAATTGCAAAGCCCAGTGGCGGCGCCCATGACTTTTCTACATTCGGAGTACTCGCCTCTAATCCACCACCGTCGTTTGCAGAGTAACTTGTTGAAGACTGATCCCGTACAACGTGTTGACCAGCCATATCGGAAAACCGTGTTGATGAATACACCGGCTTTGCTGGCCACATTGGCATTGCAACTTGTGCTGTGAGCTGATGTTCTCCTTGCTCGCGACCAGTCAGCACAGATGTCGCATCCGTCGGTGCCTGATGCTGAGCGCCAGCGTGCGTATCGCGTAGCACTCTTTCAATCGTGCGATGAACAAAGTCATGT
>DATAHE010000217.1:0-4362 GCA_036263355.1 Steroidobacteraceae bacterium
GAATGGCCTTGTTCTTTTTTGTTGCGGGCTACTTTTCTCACTTGATGTTTCATCGCAAAGGCACGGCAGGATTTGTCGGCGATCGCATCAAGCGCATTGGTGTGCCGATGCTGCTAGGTTGGCTGGCGTTTGGCCCGATGACCATGGGCATGATGTACATGGGTCTGGCACCTCATGTTGTCGCTGTTGCTGGCGCAGCACCTTCAGCACCGGCAGCAACGCCTTTTCCGTTATCGCATCTCTGGTTCCTGTACTACTTACTGATGTTTTACGGCGCTGCGCTCTCGGCACGTCATTTCTTCATCAAGCATCTTGATCCTAAAAGCACAATACGCCGCTATGTTGATAACACGGTGAGTTACGCTGTTCGAAAAAACAAAGCGCCACTATTGCTCGCAGCACCATTGGCAGTGTGCTTGTACTTCACCAAAAACTGGGTGATGTGGAGCGGTGTGCCTACACCTGATTCTGGATTTGCGCCTCAGATGCCCGCTTTGATCGGTTTTGGCACAGCGTTCGTGTTCGGCTGGTTGATGCACCGTCAAAGTGATTTGCTGACAGTGATGAAGCAACGTTGGGTAATGCATCTTGCAGCTGGCGTTGTACTCAGTGCCGCGAGTTTGTGGACGGTTGAGAACATGCAGGGTCAATTTCCTTTCACTGCACCTTACGTGAAGCTCGCCTATGTCATCTTCTATACCGCAGCGATGTGGAACTGGGTGTTCGGTATTATCGGTACCGCACTGCGCTTTTGTTCTGATGAAAGTCCAACACGCCGTTACCTGGCCGATGCTTCTTACTGGATGTATCTGGCTCATCTGCCACTGGTGTTTGCTTTACAAATGGTCGTGCTGAAATGGGATTTGCATTGGGCGGTCAAGTTTCCTTTCATCGTGATCGTTGCAGTCAGCGTGTTGCTGCTCAGCTATCACTTCCTGGTGCGCAATACTTACATTGGTGAAATCCTGAATGGTCGCAAGTACACGTCTGCAAAGAGAACTGCCGTTGCTCCAGCCACTAAACAAATCACCTCTGATCCAACAGTCGTTGCTGAACTTGCAAGCGTACGTAAACGTTATGGCACTAACCTCGCACTGGATGGTGTGGATTTGAAACTGCATGCGGGTGAAGTGCTCGCGTTCCTGGGTCCTAACGGCGCTGGCAAGTCCACATCAGTTGCCTGTCTGTTGGGTTTGCAAGAGCCTGATGAAGGCAGCGTCACGGTGTTCGGTGAATCACCACAGAATATTGGTAGTCGCCGGCAGGTCGGTGCAATGTTGCAAAATGTTGATCTGCCTCCCGAAATGCGGGTGCGTGAATTGATCGACTTAAGCTGTAGCTACTACGCAGCACCGATGTCGGTGGATGAAGTATTGCAACTGACTCATACCACGACGATTGCGAAGCGTCCGTATGCAAAATTGTCAGGTGGACAAAAACGTCTGGTGCAATTTGCCATCGCCGTATGTGGCCGTCCCAAGTTGCTATTCCTGGATGAACCTACTGTTGGGATGGATATTCAGGCACGCGAAATGGTGTGGGCGACGTTGCGTCAGCTGGTTAAAGAGGGTTGCTCCGTTGTGTTGACGACGCACTATCTGGAAGAAGCAGAAGCGCTCGCCGATCGCGTCGCAGTGCTTGCGAAGGGCAAGGTCATTGTTCTCGGTACTGTCAACGAAGTGCGTGCATGCGTTGCCTGCAAGCAGATTAGTTGCATCAGCACATTAAGTGTCGAGCAAGTACAAAGCTGGCCCGGTGTGATCAGCGCATCACAAGAAGCGGGACGATTGAATTTGAGTGTCAGTGATGCCGATAGCATCGCCGGTCGCTTGATGAGAGAAGACGCCGGTTGTCGCGAACTGGAAATCGGTCGTGCCGGACTTGCCGAAGCATTCACCAAAATCACACAGGAAGCAGCGTAATGAATACTCAAACTATTGACGCATCAAGCAACGTCACATCATCCATGACAACAACATCCACCATGACAATCAACAGGACATTACGTGCCTACGGCGTGGAAATGAAATACGAATTGCTGCGCTTCATCAGGACACCGGCATGTGTAGTACCCATGTTACTGCTGCCAGTCTTTCTCTATGTATTGATTGGCCTGCTGGTAGTAGGGCCCAAGGTAATGGAAGATCCCAAACTCCCTGCTTTCCTGTTCGCCGCGTTTGCGATCTTCGCCATCAGTAGTCCGGGTATGTATGGACTGGGGCAAGCCTTCGCGATTGAACGTCAGTCGGGCGTGTTGACACTGAAGCGCACCCAACCGATGCCACCCGCTTCCTATCTGGTTGCAAAAATAGCGAGTTCATTAATCTGCGTCACCGTGGTCATGAGTGTATTGCTATGGCTTGCAACCTCATTCGGTCACGTCACATTGAATGCAACTCAGGTTGTGCAATTGGGTGCGACGAGCTTGCTCGGCATGGCCATGTTCTGTGCAATGGGTTTATTTATCGGCTCGGCGGTCAGTGGCACCGCCGCGCCCGGTGTCGTAAATCTCATCTACTTTCCGATGATGTATCTGTCCGGTACGTTCTTTCCATTGCCTGCAGCCATCGCACCGTGGGCAATGATCTGGCCATCGTTCTATGTCGACCAGATCTTCTTCGCCATCACGCTCAAGCAGAATGTCATCAGTGTGCCAATGTGCATCGCGGTTATCGTTGGACTCACCGTGTTGTTTTCCGGACTAGCAGCACGCCGGTTGGCCCGTGCGAACTAGAAAAGATAGAAGTAGTTTGTTGGCAGTAAAGCCCGCTTTGTGCGGGCTTTTCTTACCGCACTCGCTCAGCGAGCGAGTTGATGTCGTCGCAATTTTTTCAGATCGTCGCGGTTGGGAACCGCCCGCCTGCGACAGGTTACCCAATTCATTCATTTGCTGTCGCATCGCAGCCAGTTCCTGGTTCTGTTGCTGCATCATCGTCAGCATATCCACATGTTGTGCAATCAGTTTACTGACGCAGCACTCATACGTGGAAACGCAAAGCGCGCCTTGAATACGACGTCAAAAAATTATTTCTTTGGTGTTTATCAGCACAGCACCAGCTCATGTGAAGAAGTTAGGCAGGCATGGACTTATGAGTCATCATTGCCGAGCCCCCGGCATTGTCAGCCCCGCTTGTACTGGTGTCAGCTGTCCTTTATTAACAGCAACTGCAATGCGACCGCTGATCTCAACCATTCGATCAGCCTGATTGGTTTGTTGAAGCAATTGATGTGCTTCATTTAATCCCTCTGGCGTTATGCGGCGATTTGCGATCATTTGATCAACAAGCTGCGAAGCACGAGTAAATGCCTCTGCCTGTTCGGCTTTGTCCTGCTCACTGGCTTGTCGTTGTTGTGCGGCAATTTTGGGATCTATCGCGATGTTGCTTAAGCCTGATGTTGCAAGACGTGCAACAACTTCGGGTGCAATGCTTGCGGATAGATGACTAATCTGGTCCGGGCTTAAGTCACACGCGACAACATTCCGGACGACGGCGTCCGGAATGGTTTGCCTGGCTTGTGTCGATATATGTGGATAAGGGTAGAGCAGTCCCAAACCAAAGTAACCGACACAAATGCCAACAAATAGCGTTAGCGCCGCTATCACTCCTGTTTTCATTATAGAGCGCTGGCATTCCTTTCAGATGAACCGGTTTCCAGAGCAATGTAAGTGCATGTGCCGGTACTGATGTTGTATTGAACCTGGAAATAGCCTGGGGCAGCCATCGCTGTTTTAATTGCGTCGTTCAGGCTCGAAGGTGCGTAGCAAAAGTAACTTACGCCATTCACTGCCATATAAAAATAGGAGGTACCGGCGCTCGTATATCCAAATCTTGCGTCGCGTCCGTAATCGCTATTTTGATTGCGAATGCCTGCCATCGAGCCATAGCAAACTTCAGTGGTGCCAGATTGATAGCAACTGCCAGTAAGACTTGGTGTTGCATCGATTCCGGCAGATGCAGTAGCAGAAAACGTCAGTGACAGTGCTGATAGCACGAATGATGTAACTAACATCCTGGCGCGTGTGCTCAAATTTAAATTTGTCATTTGGTCTCCAATTAAGAGTTGAATAATCCGCTCGTACTAAAGAGACGGAAAACCATGTCCTGATCCGTCATCGCATCAGAAAAAAATTTCCTTTCCTGAAGTAACGACTCCATCCGCTGGAGATCTTGTTTACTGCCTCAATAGGTTATGAGGCAGAAGGTTCTCAACTCCTGAGTGAAAATCAGGATCTGTTTGCATGCTAGAGGTGAATAAATGTTTTGCTGAGATTCCCAGCAGTACTGCTGGATCAGTGATGGCCTTGCTGCACGCGCGCGGTCAATTCCCTTGCCTCGATACTCTTGGGATGATCGGTGCCTA
>DATAHE010000218.1:0-2861 GCA_036263355.1 Steroidobacteraceae bacterium
ACACAATGGCAAACGGATCGCGATGCATTACTGGCATCGGGCAAGAAGCTTGGTGTCAAACTCGCGCCAGCTGACAAGGTCGAAGCAATTGCTGCGGATGTCTCGAAACTGCAATTGATTGCACTGGAATTCGGCGGCATCGGTGAAGGCCGTGGTTACAGTCAGGCGCATATTCTGCGTCGTCGCTGTGGCTTTACGGGTGAATTGCGCGCCGTTGGGAAAATTCAACGCGATCAACTATTCTATATGGCACGTTGTGGATTCGATTCATTCCAGTTGCCAGAGACCGCGGACCTGAACGTTGCACTCACTGCATTTGATGATTACACCGTTGCCTACCAACCCGGTATTGATATAGCTGGCGTGCAATTGCAGCATCGGTTAACTGGTTAATTACTGCAGTTTCCGCGGGTGATGTACCTAGCGCGTAGGTGCAACCAGCAAGCGCCCCTGCAGCGGACGTAGTAGACAATCACACTCATCGGAACTGCTAAGGCAAAGCACCGTCATGACCATTGATCCCGCCCAAGCCGCCCTCACGGCGGTAAATCACATTTCGGCAATGATTGCCTATTGGGATGCCAATCAGCATTGCGTTTTTTCCAACGATGCGTATCGGGATTGGTTTGGCAGGACACCGGAAGAGATGATGGGCATGTCTATGCAGGAACTGCTTGGTCCACTGTATGCATTGAACCTGCCGTATATCAAAGCGGCGCTTCAGGGCAACAAGCAGGTTTTTGAACGACGCATACCGTTACCTGGTGGCGGAGCCAAAGACACTATCGCAACCTATACACCCGATATCGTTAATGGCGAAGTGAGAGGATTCTGGGCACACGTGGCTGACGTTACGTCCATACGTGAACGCGAGGCAATGCTCGAACGAACCATTAGAGAACGAGATGAGGCGCTGAAGGAAGTGAGTACGCTGCGTGGGTTATTGCCCATCTGCGCCAACTGCAAGGATATCCGCGATGAGAAGGGAGAATGGCATTCGATTGAAGTGTATGTGTCCGAACGCAGCGATGCCAGCTTCACCCATGGCATCTGCCCCGCATGCTTCGCCAAACTGTATCCATCTGTGAGGTTTGGCCCGGCAACATAACAACCTCATAATGTGGAGTCGCAATTCATACTCCCTGATATGAGTTGCCTTTCGATAAACACCGTCCATGCCTGAAATGCAGCTGGATAGTCTTTGGGTGCCCATACGCTGTTCATCAATTCAAACGCACGGTCTCTTTCCCATCCTTCGCGCATAACGCGGTACAGGCCAACGAATGCAGTTACTCGGTAATTGGCCGCGCAATGAACCCACAGCTTGCGATCCTTGTGTTGATCAACGGCATTGAAAAATGCATTCATATTTTCCACAGTAGGATTGTCGAACTGCACCGGAATATGAATGTAAGTCATCTTTAAGCTGGCGACGGTACCCGCCTCGTCGACAAGCGAGTAACGTGGATCGTTGTGCAACGCGAGATTGATTACAACTTCATAACCAGCATCCGCAATGGCTTTTAAATCTTCCTCTTTTGGTTGCCCCGACGTTGCAAAAGTGGGCGTAACCTGCCGGAAATTTCGAAGATGCGCGAAAGAATCTGACATGGTACTTACCTTCTGAAAAGGAACTGTCATTATCCATAATCAGTTCCCAATGTGTCAGCCAAATTGATTATGTTTTGGAATGGTCAATAAATCTCTTAACCATTGCTCGTTGAACCATCCTGTGCTTAGATGCCACTCACTAACAATGAAAGATCCTGAGATCGCTATCTGGCGTAGCAATCATCAAGACAGGACTGAAGTGACGCAGTGCACACACGATGTGAATTGTTAGCGCGATAACTATAACTTGCAGACAGCAATCCTGATCGTTTTCGGTGTGGGGCCCAAAATGGTTCGACATCAACGAACGGGTGTACCTATATTTTGCATTGGGGAATCAGCATGAAAAAAATCTTACGGGCACTTAGTTGTCTTTTTCTTATTGCGTCTACTCAAGCGATCGCTGAAGACAACATTGCAGATAAAGCCATCAACGAACAGCGCGTGTCCAAAATTGCGGTGTATGGCAGCGCGCAAAGCAACAAGGTGGTAGCCGACAAAACTGTTCTGGGTGAAGAAGCGAAACGTATTACCACCAAAGGGACGGGCAACAACTGGGATGCGGCAGCGCAGAGTGTAACGACGGGCAAGATCAAAGCGGGCGATGAAATAGTCTGTCTGGTGTTCTTGAAGGCAGTCGAAACCGTAAACGATGCTCCGGCCAAGGTGGCGTTGCAATTGCAACAAAACGCAGAACCATACACGGCAGAGAAACGCGAAGAGATGACTATTGGAAAGGAATGGAATCAGTATCAAATCACGCTCACCGCCAGCAAAGACTATGGACGTGGGGAAGCCGCATTTGTTGTTCAACTGAATTTCGCAGCACAGACCGTTGATGTTGGTCCGATGTTTATTTTGAACATGGCGAAGACGACGAAGGGATCGCGATAGAGATTTCTTGCGTTACTCCAAATAACAACGCAGCATCTTCGTAGGTGGGTTAGCTCGAATTACACTTTTGGCTCCGCGTAACCCACCATGCTGGCTGTTCATGGTGTATTCGCTCCGCTTAATAACACCCTACATGCTAGTGTCAACTTGCATCCTGGGGATAGCAGGATCAGCATTGCTTAAACTTGCATCGCTAAAGCTACCGCCATCTCGCGCTTCAGGAATCAGTTCTCCCCAAACTGCAGCTGCGCAAGTCGTGCATACAACGGATTGCTATTGATCAATTCTTCGTGCTTGCCGATTGCAACAATCTGGCCACGATCCATCACGGCAATGCGATCCGCTTTCAGTACAGT
>DATAHE010000219.1:0-5868 GCA_036263355.1 Steroidobacteraceae bacterium
CTTCCGGAATCGAACTAGCCAAAACGCTTCAAGCACGTTTCATTTTGCTGGATATCCAATTGCCAGGCATGGATGGTTATGCGGTGGCACAGGCATTGCGCCTTAATCCGCAACTGAACGGGGTGCCGATTATCGCGGTTACTTCATATGCCATGCTGGGTGATCGCGAAAAAGCGCTTGCAGCAGGATGCGACGGGTATCTGGAAAAGCCTATTAATCCCGAGACGTTTATTGCCGATATCGAAAGTTACCTGACGAAGCAGAGTTGACAGGTCGCACCATGCCACGAGTACTCATTGTTGATGATCATGTGGAGAACTTGTACGTGCTCAGGGTGTTGCTTGCAGCGCATGGCTGGCAAATCGATGAAGCACAGAATGGCATCGAGGCTCTGCAAAAAGCTCGTCAGCAGCTGCCACAACTAGTCATATCTGACTTGCTGATGCCTGTCATGGATGGCTACACATTGTTGAAGACATGGAAAACAGATCAGCAGCTGAAGTCAGTACCGTTCATCGTTTATACGGCGACTTACACCGATACCAACGATGAAAAGCTTGCCATGGATATGGGCGCGGACGCTTTCATCGTCAAACCTGCCGAACCCGAGGCATTCATAAAGCGCATTAGTCAGATTATCAACATGGATGGCACGGTACTGCATACCCCTTTGCGGCAACCATTGGGTGATGAGTCTACCCAGATGAAGCAGTACAACGAATCACTGATCCGCAAACTCGAACAAAAGATGCTGCAGCTGGAGCAAACCAATATTGCACTGGAGCAGGATATCGCGCAGCGCAAGAAGCTGGAGGCCGAGCGCGAGATGTTGCAGTCACAACTGGTTCAGGCACAAAAGATGGAGTCAATCGGCAGACTAGCAGGCAGTATTGCTCATGATTTCAATAATCTTATCGGTGTCATCATGGGATACGCCGACGCCGCACTGCAAATCGCAAAAGATTCTGATCAGGTACGGGCAGACCTACTGGAGATCAGAAAAGCGGCACAACGTTCATCTGCAATCACCAGTCAGCTGTTGATGTTTGCACGTATGCGTCCCGGTACGCGACAGCCCATCAAGTTAAATGAGGCAATCGACGACATGATCGTCATGCTGCGCCAGCTCGTGGGACGCAACATTGAACTGGCATGGCTCCCTGGCCGCGAAGTGGATACGGTGTTGATGGATCCTGCGCATGTTACGCAGGTACTGACAAATTTGTTTACCAATGGTCGTGATGCGATTACACGAGACGCGGCGAATGCAACCGGAAAAATCACGATCACTACCACCAGGGTAAAGACTGCCAACGTAATTCGTACTCGTTATGGAGATATGGATCCTGGCGAATATATTTGCTTAAGTGTGCGTGACACCGGTTGCGGCATGAGTGCAGGTACGCTGTCACATTTATTCGAGCCGTTCTTTACCACCAAATCAATTGGTAAGGGCACAGGCCTTGGGTTGGCCACCATCTACGGCATCATTCAGCAGAACAAT
The DNA here is from genome assembly GCA_036263355.1 of Steroidobacteraceae bacterium. Classification (GTDB taxonomy): domain Bacteria; phylum Pseudomonadota; class Gammaproteobacteria; order Steroidobacterales; family Steroidobacteraceae; genus CAILZL01. The sequence continues at coordinate 1,505 of DATAHE010000219.1, forward strand.
GGCTTCGTGAATGTCAGCAGTGAACCAGGTAAGGGCACCACTTTTGAACTCTATTTTTCACCGTATGAAGTGACGAGTGCAGCAAGCTCCGTCAATTGATAAGCCGATAACGCAATGAGCAAACGTATTTTTGTTGCAGGCGCTTCCGGCGCGATCGGCAGACCATTGTGCAAGCTGCTGGATGATGATGGTTACATCGTGTTTGGAACCACAAGAAATGCCGACAAAGCCGAGGTATTGAAGGCACTTGGCGTCACTCCGGTTGTCGTTGACGTCTATGATGCAAACCGTTTGAAAGACATTGTTGTTGATATCGCGCCAGATGTAGTGATGCATCAGTTGACTGATCTTCCGTACGCACTCGACTCCGCAAAGATGGCGGAAGCGCGTGTGAAGAATGCACGTTTGCGGGAAGAAGGGACGCGTAATCTTGTCGAAGCTGCTATCGCTGCGAAGGTTAAAAAACTTATTGCTCAAAGCATTGCATTTGCTTACGCGCCCGGAACGCCGCCATTCGACGAATTCCATGCTTTGAATGTGAACTCCAGCGATGAGATGGCAGCGATGTCCGCTAGTGCAGTTGCAAGCCTTGAACATCAAGTGCTCAACGGACCTTTCGAAGGTGTGGTGCTTCGCTATGGAAAGTTATATGGCCCCGGTACCGGCTTTGATAACGCGCCATCTGGAGGTCCGGTTCACGTCGATGCGGCAGCAGATGCGGCGAGAAAGGCAATGGCTGCTGGAGTCGTTGGAGTTTTTAATGTTGCTGAAGACGACGGTGCGGTGAATGTCATCAAAGCAAGGGACGTGCTCGGTTGGAATCCCACATTCAGGATTTCATAAATCGAATGCATGAATAACTTGAGAGCCGTATGTCTAACCTCAAAGTGATCGAGATTAAAGCGTTCATCCCAGCAAAAGACTTCGAACTGTCGAAGCGCTTTTATCAAGACGTGGGATTCAAGTTGGCTTCCAGCGGCGGAGGTATTGCCTACCTGCATTACGGTAGCGCAAGTTTTCTATTGCAAGACTTTTATGCCGAAGCGTTGGCAAAAGATTTCACAATGCATCTATTGGTCGAAGATATTGATGCCTGGTGGCAGCAATTGACGCAAGCAGGCATTGCTGCAAAGTATGGCGTCACCATTGGCAATATCGAAACACAGCCATGGCGAATGCGCGACTTTGAACTGACTGATCCATCTGGGGTTTGCTGGCGAATCGCTCAGAATATTGGTTAATACTTATTTCAAGGTAAACAGATGAAGCTCCAACTGACAAGCAAGTATCTGCCTACGCATATCTGGTTTCTTATCGCGGTATACTTTATCGCAAGCCTCGCGCACTTTGCTCACAACGCGGAATACATTGCGTTCTATCCCAATATGCCGTTATGGATCACGCGCAACACAGTGTATGTTGCTTGGTTGGTGATCACATCAGTCGGCGTTGCTGGATTAATTGCTCTGCGACTCAAGTGGCAAGCAATTGGCGCAGTGCTTATCGCTATCTATGGAGCTTTTGGTCTTGATGGCTTGCTTCACTATACGTTAGCGCTTTGTTCGCAACATACATTACTCACCAACATTACCATTTGGTCAGAAGCCGTATCCGGGTTGGGATTATTGCTCGCTTCATCATGCTGGTGTGAAAGCGCCCGCAGGCAGCAGGCATCGCTGGGAAGCCGGACGTCTATCTAAGTATCTGGCTCTGGCGCCAGAAGTGCGGTTGAAATCTCCTTATCGTGACTCAGTTCAAAATAGCTGGGTCAAGTAAGTCATGAGTCGAGCTCAAGCTACATAAACAGCTGCCGATCCATATAGCGGTGTTCATCGCCTTTGAAAGGCTGCTCTTTTCAACTGGAATTCCGCCATGATTCAAACTCTACCGCGCTGGATTTCTCCCAGTGTAAATTTCATGATTCGGCGTCGGTTGACGACCAAATTTGCCGTTATAACGTTGGCATTCATGCTACCAATTTGTACGACTCTATATGCCGTCCTAAATTATGCAGCCAACAGCATAGAGTTTACGCAGCAGGAACGTTTGGGAGTGGCCTACCTGAAGCTAGCCACCGATGTACTTAAGGGTGCCAGTAACAACGTTGCACTGAGTGCCGATACGTTGCAAGAAAAAGCTCGTTATGACCATGATCCACTTAAGATAGAAGAGGATTTGAAGTCTTTGGGCGCTGCCAGTGTAGATAATCGCGATGCCGCGTTGCTGAATCTTTATGCAGATGTCGGTGATAATTCCGGGTTAATTCTTGATCCAGACCTTGATTCATATTATCTGATGTCAATCGCACTGGATTTAAGTCCCAAATTAACTCTATTGCAGGCACAGCTTGCCGCGTCCTCTGGAGATGCGACGCAACGACAATTTGTGATCGCTCAATTAAAAGACACCGAGTACCGGATTTCACAGGCGATGCAGCGTGCCATTAAGGCCACACCCGATTTGACAAAGAATCTCAATGATGAATGGCGGAACAGTAACCGGCAGTTGATATCAGCAGCGCAGCAGACAACGATCCCGGCATCGATTGTGCGATCAGCCATTGATGATGCTCTGCATCTCAACAAATCCAGTCTGAGTGTACTTGACGATTTGCTGGTAAAAAGAATTGATGGTCAGAAAGCGACACGCGATATCTACCTGATGATAACGGCCGCAGGGTTACTGCTGGCAGCATATTTTATTTACGGGTTCTACACGTCAGAAACCCGGGGAATCGGAGCGCTGACCAAGCGCATGCGTAATCTTGCAGAAGGAAACCTGTCTGCAGATTACGGGGCTCGAGGTGCGGACGAAATTGGTGAGTTAATCAACACGTACGAACATAGTCGCAATCAGCTATTCAAACTTGTTGAGCAGATACACGAAGTTGCAGATACGGTAAATACAGCCGGATCAGAAATTGCTTCTGCGAATGTCGATCTGTCACAACGAACTTCGCAGCAATCGATCATCATCGGTAACACCGCCAATCAGGTTGAACAAGTCATTAACAAGGTGGTTTCGAACCTCGAGTCGGCGACTAACGCCAACCTCATCTCACGTGAGGCTTATACAGCTGCTGAGAAAGGGCAGCAGATCATGGATTGCGTCGTAAAAACCATCAATGCGATGAAAGGTTCTTCAGCAAAAATCGGCGCAATTATCGGTGTAATTAACGAGATTGCGTTTCAGACCAACCTGTTGGCATTGAATGCCGCCGTAGAAGCGGCGCGCGCGGGTGAACAGGGACGCGGATTTGCAGTAGTCGCTGGTGAAGTGCGTAATCTTGCGCAACGTTGTGCTACGGCAGCAAACGAAATTTCTCAACTCATCAAATCCTCTGCAGTCGAAGTGGATCAAGGTGTCGCCCAAGTCGCGATCGCGGGAACGTCAATGCGAGAAATTCTTAACTCCGTGCGAACCGTATCTCAAATCATGAGTGAGATGGTAGATGCAGGAAAATCGCAGTCCCATGCAATCGGCGGTATCAAGAGCGCTTTCGGCAGAATTGAAAACGATGCACAGCAAAATGCAGCAATGGTGGAGCAGACAGCTTCTGCGGCAGAGTTGCTGCGTGAACAAGTGACGCGACTGTTAACGTCCATCAGTCAATTCAATGTGGATACTAATGAAATTTCGAGCGACGTATCACCCGATGAGCAGACGGTTGATTTAACCGAGAACCAACGGGACTTTCGCAGCGCCGCCTAATGGCCTCATCGATAGTGAGTCAGGTGCTTCGATGTTGCATAAACTCGTCGCATCTCAACGCTTATGCTTTTCGTTTCTTCGCTCTCTCCAGCACCGGCGCAAGATAATGTCCGGTGTGTGACTTCTTGTTCTTCGCTAATTGTTCGGGCGTACCCACGGCAACGATTTGTCCGCCGCCACTACCGCCTTCTGGACCCAGATCGATAATCCAATCTGCTGTTTTGATTACATCAAGGTTGTGTTCAATAACAACAATGGTGTTGCCTTCATCACGCAGGCGATGCAATACCTTCAACAATTGTTCAATGTCGAAGAAGTGCAGGCCCGTCGTAGGCTCATCCAGAATATAAATCGTGCGACCTGTTGAGCGCTTCGATAATTCCTTTGCAAGCTTCACGCGCTGTGCTTCGCCGCCAGACAGTGTTGTCGCGTTCTGGCCCAATCGCACGTACGACAAGCCAACATCCATTAGGGTTTGCAGCTTGGTCGCAATGGTGGGTACGGCATTGAAGAAGGCCAGGGCATCTTCCTCGGTCATGTCCAGCACTTCGTGAATGCTCTTGCCTTTGTAACGTACTTCCAGCGTTTCACGATTGTAGCGTTTGCCTTTGCACACATCGCAGGGTACATACATGTCGGGCAGGAAGTGCATT
>DATAHE010000220.1:0-4862 GCA_036263355.1 Steroidobacteraceae bacterium
CTATTTGTATTTTCCTGCCAAGCGCAAAGATGGCATTTTTCAAATTGGTGTTGCAGTAGGCGATTCTCCGACTGGCCCTTTCAAGCCTGAAGCCGAAGCTATCAAAGGCAGTTACAGCATCGATCCAGCAGTGCTGGAAGATGATGATGGCAGCTTCTACATGTACTTTGGCGGGCTATGGGGCGGCCAGTTACAAAAGTACCGTAGTAACGTTTACAACAAGGATTACAAAGAGCCGGCCGACTATGAACCTGCGTTGGGCCCTCGTATCGCCAAGCTCAGCAATGACATGTTGCAGTTTGCAGAGACGCCCCGTGAAATCACGATTCTGGACGAGGAAGGCAATCCGTTAGTTGCGTCGGACTATAGTCGTCGCTTCTTTGAAGCTTCATGGATGCATAAGCGCAATGGTGTTTATTACTTCTCATATTCAACTGGCAACACGCACTTCCTGTGTTATGCCACTGGCGACAATCCCTATGGGCCGTTCACCTATCGTGGAAGGATTCTGAATCCTGTGGTGGGTTGGACTTCGCACCACTCCATTTGTGAATACCAGGGAAAATCATATTTGTTCTATCACGATTCCATTTTGTCGAAAGGTGTGACGCATCTTCGCTCAGTGAAGATGACGGAACTCACCTATCGTCCGGATGGCAGCATCGTGACCATTAATGCTTATGAGTAGCGCGTATAAGCGTTAATCAAAGACAAGGTCTCGTAAAACAAAAAGCCCCGTCAGATAGTGACGGGGCTTTTCTTTGATCGTTTATTTAATCAACTATTGGTGACTACTTCTTAGCAGTCTTTTTAGCCGTCGCTTTTTTCTTTGCGGCCGACTTTTTCTTTTCTGCTACTTCTTCAACAGCTTCTTCCTTGGGTGCTGCTTTTTTTGGCTTGGCGGTTTTAGCCTTTTTCTCTGTCTTCTTCTCAGACTCAGCAGCGGCTTCCGCTTCAACCTTTCTGTCTACCAATTGCATCAACGCCATCGGTGCATTGTCACCGGGACGTTCGTCCATCTTCAGGATGCGGGTGTAGCCACCGGCACGAGCCTTGAAGCGAGGACCCAAGTCTTCAAACAATTTGGTGACCAGATCATCGCTACGCAGCTTGGCGAAAGCACGACGACGATTAGCAAGGCTGTCGGTCTTACCCAAGGTGATCAGCGGTTCTACCACGCGACGCAATTCTTTTGCCTTCGGCACAGTGGTCTGAATGGTTTCGTGTTGCAGCAATGATGCTGCCATATTCTTGAGCATCGCCCAGCGGTGCGAAGAATTGCGGCTTAACTGCCGTCCAGAAAGTTGGTGACGCATGTTTCTACTCTACAAACTCTAGTTCTTTCCCATCAGTTAACTGATGGGAGATTCAATCTCAATTTCTTTTCAGATGATTCCGCGTTCGTCTTCACGACGCAGACTCACTGGTGGCCAGTTATCCAGACGCATGCCCAGACTCAGACCATGGCTCTCAAGCACTTCCTTGATTTCGGTCAGTGACTTCTTGCCAAGGTTCGGAGTACGCAGCAATTCGACTTCAGTACGCTGTACCAGATCACCGATGTAATGAATGTTTTCAGCTTTCAAGCAGTTGGCGCTACGAACCGTGAGTTCAAGCTCATCCACCGGACGCAACAAAATTGGGTCATATAACTCTTCGGCGGCCTTGCTGGTGCCTTCTTCCTGACCTTGTAGATCAACGAAGACGGATAACTGATCCTTCAGGATCGAACCAGCACGACGAATCGCTTCTTCAGGATCAATGGTGCCATTGGTCTCAATGTCCAGAATCAGCTTGTCGAGGTTGGTACGCTGCTCAACGCGAGCACTTTCAACCGTGTAACTAACTTTACGAATCGGGCTGAACGAGGCATCGAGTTGCAAACGACCGATGGACGCGGAGGTTTCCTGCGTACCAGCCTGTGTTGCAGGACGATAGCCACGACCACGCTCAATCTTAAGCGTCATGTTCAGCTCACCGGCCTTGGTCAGGTTCGCAATCACCAAGCCTGGATTGATGATTTCTACATCGTGATCAAGCTGAATGTCGCCTGCGGTGACAGGGCCAGGGCCCTTCTTGTGCAAACGCAATTCAGCAGAATCGCGTGCATTCAAACGCACAGCGACCAACTTGAGGTTGAGCATGATTTCAACCACATCTTCCTGCACACCTTCAATGCTGGTGTACTCGTGCAATACGCCGTCAATTTCAACTTCGGTAATGGCTGCGCCCGGCATGGAGGACAGCAATACACGACGCAAGGCATTGCCCAGCGTGTGGCCGAAACCGCGCTCGAACGGCTCAATCGTTACCTTGGCATGACGTGGTGTGGTCGGGGTTACCTTCACAACACGTGGCTTCAGAAGCTCTCCGCCGAATGCCTGCATGGATTTGTCACCTATATGTCAGTCAGTTAAGCAAACAGCGACACGAATGCGTGCGCTGACCTAAGCCAACTATTACTTCGAATACAATTCAACAACGAGGTTTTCATTGATGTCGGGGAGAATGTCTCCGCGATCAGGCAGCTGTTTCACAACGCCTGAAAATTTCTTTTCATCAACTTCAACCCACTCTGGAAATCCCATTTGCGACTTGATCTGCAATGCAGATTGAATACGCAGCTGCTTTTGTGCTGCTTCGCGAATGGCAATCACGTCACCAGCTTTGCACTGGTAAGAAGGAATGTTCACTACTTCGCCGTTCACCGCAACGCCCTTGTGGCTGACAAGCTGGCGTGCTTCAGAACGAGTTGAAGCAAATCCCATGCGATAGACCAGATTGTCCAGACGACCTTCCAGCATCTTCAGCAGGTTTTCACCGGTAGCGCCAGGACGGCCTGAGGCACGGGTGTAGTAGCCGCGGAACTGGCCTTCGAGCACGCCATACATACGACGCAGCTTCTGCTTTTCACGCAGCTGCACACCGTAGTCAGACAGTCGGGTCTTGCGTTCGCCCTTTACACCACCGGGAGGTACTTCGAGCTTGCACTTGGCATCGAGTGACTTCACGCCGCTCTTCAAGAACAAATCCGTGCCTTCGCGGCGGGACAACTTACATTTCGGACCTAAATAACGAGCCATAACTTTTCCTCACACCAAGCGCTTACACGCGGCGCTTCTTGGGTGGACGACAACCGTTGTGCGGTATCGGGGTGACATCCGCAATGTTGGAGATTTTCAAGCCGCAGGCGTTCAAAGCGCGGACTGCTGATTCGCGACCAGGACCGGGGCCCTTCACGCGCACTTCAACCGTCTTCAGGCCATGTTCCTGCGCAGCAGTGCCCGCCTTTTCAGCGGCAACCTGTGCGGCGAATGGCGTGCTCTTACGTGAGCCACGGAATCCACAACCACCGGAGGTGGCCCATGACAACGCATTACCCTGACGATCAGTAATGGTAATGATAGTGTTGTTGAAAGACGCATGAACATGGGCAATGCCATCGGTTACATGCTTCTTCGTCTTCTTGCGGGCCTTACCAGCTGCGGGTGCAGCTGCTGCGGCATTTTGTTTCTGTTCAGCCATTCGCTACTCTTGCTTCAATTCCAGTCTCTAACTTGTCTTTTCTCAGGTGAGGTAACAGCATTACCCCTTACCTATTATTTGCCCGGAGGCGCATTCATCTTTACTGCGGCCTTACGCGGACCCTTACGAGTACGTGCATTGGTGCGAGTACGCTGACCACGCAACGGCAAACCGCGACGATGGCGGATACCACGGTAGGTCCCCAAGTCCATCAAACGCTTGATGTTCATTGACACTTCGCGGCGTAGGTCGCCTTCAACGGTCAGCTTTGCAACCTGGGCGCGCAATGCCGTCACTTCAGCATCGGTGAGGTTCTTCACCAGTGTTTCCGGCTTGACGCCAGCGCCTTCACAAGCCTTTTTGGATTGTGTACGACCAACACCATAGATATGGGTCAAGCCAACCCATACGTGCTTGTTCATTGGTATATTGATGCCAGCTATGCGGGCCATTACTCTCTCCCGGCTGCGAAAAGCGCGGAACTCTAACTTAAAAACCGAGACAACTCAATTTATCTGAGGTCTCACCCATTTCTGTCTTTACTTAACCCAATCGACGACCTGAGGTCAGTTAGCCCTGACGCTGCTTGTGGCGAGCGTCTGAACAAATGACATACACAATGCGGCGGCGACGTACGATCTTGCAGTTTTTGCAGATCTTTTTAACCGATGCTCTTACTTTCATGACTCTTCTCCAAACCTGCCGGCAGTCTGACTACCGAACTAATGCTTTACGACTGACGGCCATAGCCACGCAAGTTGGCTTTCTTCATCAACCCTTCGTACTGATGCGACATCAGATGTGCACCCACCTGCGCCTGAAAGTCCATGATGACCACTACCATGATCATTAGCGACGTACCACCAAAGTAGAACGGCACGCTGAACTTGGAAATCAGGAACTCTGGCAGCAAGCACACTAGTGCTACATAGATTGCGCCCCACAATGTCAGGCGTGTCAGCACCGTGTCGATGTACTCAGCAGTCTGCAAACCAGGGCGAATACCAGGAATAAAGGCGCCAGACTTTTTCAGGTTCTCTGCTGTTTCACGCGAATTGAAAACTAGGGCAGTATAGAAAAAGCAGAAAAACACGATCAAAGCGGCATACAGCACCATGTGAATGGGTTGACCAGTCGTCAACGAAGCCGCCATGCGTTGCAGAAATTGCTGGAATGCACTCGGGTTGCTCGCATTACCAAACCACTGCGCGATCGTTGCAGGAAACAGCAACAAACTGGACGCAAAAATCGGCGGTATGACGCCGGACATATTCAGCTTGAACGGCAAACGTGTGCTTTGACCAGCCACCATGTGGCGACCTTGTTGGCGCTTGGCG